>JAUWXH010000208.1 GCA_030616465.1 Planctomycetota bacterium
CCTGCCTCTGACCCTCTACGCGCTGCTTGGTGGCGCTGGACCGGCCGGTTGGCGCGGCGGCGCCGCCGCGGATGCCGCCGCCACCGCGAATGCCGCCCCCGCCGCCGATCGCGCCCATGCCTCCAGGGCTCCGTCGGCGCCCGCCGCCGATCATGCGGGCGCCGCCGCCGACCGGCGTCCTTACCGTGGGCCGGCGCGCGCGCCGCTCCTCGCGCCGCTGTCTACGCTGCTCGGCCGTCTCCTCGTCCTCTTCTTCCTCCTCTTCCTCCACTTCCAGCGGGTTGACCCATTCGTCACCGGCTTCCACCTCATAGAAGCGGGGCTGCATAAGGCGCGTCTGCTCCTGTTTGACCAGGTAAAAGGCTCGATGGATCTTCTCTTTGTTGAGGACGGCTCCGGTCTCGTCGTCAATCGCCGGCGTCGGCAACTCCAGCTTGGCCATCGCCTTGCTCGGTTCAACGCTCTCCCAATCCGACCATTCCCCACTGGCCAGCACCTCGCGGCGCTCGACCTCCGTGCCGACCACATAGGGATTCGCCAGGTACGGCGCGTAGAGGGCCTTGGTCATCTCGTTCCGCTGGGCCTTGGTGTTGAAGTGCGCGGCGATGCAGACCCAGGCCACCTCGCTCGCCTCGACCGTCTCTTGCTCGCCCGCGGGCTCCCCGGCCAAGCCTTCCTCATCGCCCAGTGAAACCTCAGTGCGCACCACCTTGCTGCGCCCGGTCCGCAACACCGGCTGCGAGGGTTTGAGCGGGGTAACCAGCGCGATACTCCCGGCCGCCTCCTCCTCCTTCAGTCCTGGCACGGCGATCTCCCGGCCGAAGGTGGTCGCCAGCCGCAGATCCCGCGG
The DNA here is from genome assembly GCA_030616465.1 of Planctomycetota bacterium. Taxonomy (GTDB): domain Bacteria; phylum Planctomycetota; class Phycisphaerae; order UBA1845; family Fen-1342; genus JAUWXH01. The sequence continues at coordinate 851 of JAUWXH010000208.1, forward strand.
AAGCTGCGGCCCCTCGCCCGCCGCGCCCAGAATCCCCTGGTCATACTCCTGCCTGAGTCGCTGACTGTACCTGGGCGGCTCGAAGTCCTCGGGACTGGCCTGATCAATCCTGCGCTGCAGATTGCGCGCGTCGCTCAGGATCGCCTGGTGCAGCCCGCGCGGCGTCACCTCCTCATTGCCGTACTTCACCTTGTTGGGGGACTGAATCAGAAACATCCAGAGCATAGCCAGCAAAGACACCCCCGTCAGCCCTAGGATGAACTTTTCCACATGCACCTCGAAGAAGTTCAACGAAGCCTTCTTCATGATCCGACCTCCAATCGATGCGACTTTCCGTTGCTCAAGCCGCTGTGCTCAACCGTCATCGCCTTCGTCGGCACCGAGCATCCTCCGAATCTCCGCCGGCATCAGCGGCTTGTACACCGCGCGGGCCATGTAACCCTCGAACTCCAACTGCACGCGCACGACCGGCTCGGGCCCGTACAGGTACCCATGTTGCGCGTCGTCGGGATTGACCATCGAGTAGCCGGCACCGATGCATTGATAGTAATTCTGCTTGCTGATCTGATCGATCAGTTGCAGCACGTCGCGCTGATCCACGACGACGACCAGCACGAACCGCACTACGTCGAACTGATCGTTACACGTCTGACCGGTAAACGACTCGCTGCGTACCCCGCCCGTGTCGCCCCCGGGGAACGACAGCAGCCCGCCGGGCGCTTGATAACCCAGCACGCGGAGCAGCTCGATTCGCTTGACCGGCATTTGCTCGACATAGGCGTCGCCGTCGGTGACTTGCCGGGCGGCCGCTTCGTTGACGCGAGCGATGGCCGCGACCAGGTCCTGCTGGACCCACAGACTGACCTGGGCGAACCACATCTGATCGGGCGGCGGCGCGCTGGTCACGTTCACGATCGGGCTGACGTGGAAGGTCGGCGGGTCTACGTAACAACGAATGCTCTTGGCCTTACTCACGTTCGCGCGGTAGACCGGGTCATACTTCGGCTCACCCCCTCTGGCCGCCCGGGCGGGCGCTCCCGCGCCCATAGCGCCAGCGAACCTCCCGCCGCCGCCGCGGACCCCGGCGCCGCCTGCCATGCGCAGGCTTCCCCGCCCCCCGGCCCCCATCATGGTCGCCCCCCCGCCGACAACCGCCGGGGGGGGGCGCGCGCGCGGCAGGGCCGCATTCCGTTGCGTGATGGCGGGCGCCCTTTGCCCGCCCTCCTCCAGTTGCTCGGCCTCCAGCAACTGGAGATCGAGAACGTTCTGTCTTTCGTCCTCAACCTCCTCATTCGTCGGGAGTGTACCGGCGATCAACCCGATCGGCAGCCGTCGCAAGGCCCGCTCGTAGACCTCGACGAACTGGAACTTGGTGGACTCCTTGTCCGGCTTGGGGAAGACGCCGGCCATCAGCGGCCCACGCTGATTGATCCCGTACGCGGCCGCCAGCGTCCGCTGATATTCCTCCTCGAATTTCTCACCTTTGGCCCGTTCTGCCTCGATCTTCCTCTCGTTCTGCGGGTCGGCCGCCAGCGAACGGATCTCGCGGGCCCCCGTGTCGCTGACGCGCTTGTTCATCTCGTCGACCACCGACGTAGCCATCATCCCCAGAATCCCCACCGCCAGAGCCGCAATCGCTCCGACGCCACACAACAGGGAGATTAAATGTGCCTTGATGAATTGCATCGCTGCGCTCCCGTCTGTCCGCTCAGGACCTCATCAACACCGCCGGCTATTCCTCGTCGCTGCTGGGCTCCTCGGCCGGCTCTTCGGCGGGCTTCTCACCCAGCTTGACCTTGAAGCCCATCTCAAACTTCCAGTCACTGGTCATGGGCTCATCCGTCACCGGATCGCGGATCTCGGCGTCCCGCTCGCCGCCACCGCGGGCCATCAGGGCACCCCCCCTTACCGCCGCCCCGGCCATGCCCCCGCCGGCGGGTCCACTGTAGTACTTGTCAATGTACACCAGGCGAATGTTCCGCGCGTCGGTCTCCTTGGGGTCCTCATCGAGCACATAGAAGCCCAGACCCGAACGCTGGCCCAACTGCTTCAGCCGCGGGGAGTACTCTTGTAGCAGCAACTCCGCGGCCTGGGACATGTTCCCGCCATAGAGGAGCCGACCCAGAACGCGAACGTAGAAACCGGCACCCTCCCGAGCTGTCCCGTCATCTTCCACTTGATCGGGCTGGGCCATCTCGACAAAGCCCCTGCCCGGGGCCATACGGCCCCCCCTGCCACGACCGCCGCCGGCACTCATCATCGTACCGCCGCCGGCACCGGCGAACGGCGCATTCCATCCTGCTCCGGCAGCGGCTCTGCCGCGCCCGCCCCCGGCCCCACCCCCGCCAACCTGGTGCTCCTCGATGTTCGCAACGTACGTGATCTCTAGCGACTCGATCAGGATCTGCCTCCGCTGCGTGCGGGCGAAGCGCCCCGGGTTGGACTCGATCAACAGCTTGAGCTGCGCCGGCGTGCGGGCCTCGGCCAACTCCTGCGGGATTACCGGCATGGCCTCGTGTACCAGGGCCAGGATGTGCGGGATCAGACGCTTGTCCTTTTGCAGATCGAAGAGTTTCTCGATCTTCGCTTCCTCGCCGCCGGTGTTCTGCTGCACATCGGCAAAACGCCGATTCAGATCGCGGGCCTTCTCGATGATCGCTTTGGCGGCAAGCCCGTCCTCCGCGTTGGCCGCCAGGGCGCTTTTGTCCATGGCGGTCCGCGCCCAGGGACACACCGCCGCCAGGCCCAGGCACGCCGCCGCCAGCACGAAGAACGGGCGCTTCTTCTTCCACAAGGCAATCCGGGCCAGCTCGGGTGGCAGCAGGTTCGCCGCCAACGGCGCCAACCCCAGCCCCTGCAACGCCAACCCGTAGGCCGGCGCAAAGCTCAAGATGTTCTCCGAAAACTGCGGGGCGTTGATCGTCGCCGACGGGACCAGGGCCTTGAACTTCTCCAGCCGCGTCACCCCACCCGAGATGGTCAGGTTGTTTTCCAGATACTTCTGTAGACCCGGCAGGCGAAACGCGTTCCCGCACGCCAACACCTCCTGCAACTCCACGTCCCGGTGCGTCGAGCTGTAAAACCCGATCGAGCGCTGCACCTCGGCCACCAGCTCGGCAAACACCGGCCGCATCGCCTGGAAAATCTGCCGGGCGTACTTGCTGGTCGCCGCCGTGCGCTTGAGGCTCTCGGCCTTGGCGAACGAGAGCTTGAAGGCCTTGACCAAGGCCTCGGTGAAGCTGTTGCCGCCCAGCGGGATGTTCCGCATCCAGGCACTGTCCGGCTCGACAATGATCAGGTCGGTATTCTGGGCGCCCACGTCGATGATCACCGTGGCCCCCGCGCCGCCGACCCCCTGCCCGTCGAAGCGACAGAAGTTGTACAACGCCGAGGGGATCGTCTGGATGCCGATCGGGGCGATCCCGATGTTGCCCAGATAATCGATGTGCTTGCGGATCAGGTCCTTGCGCATGGCGAAGATGCCCACCTCGACGTCGGGCATATCCTCGGCCTGAAAGACCTGGTAGTCCCAGACCACGTCGTCCATGTCGAAGGGGATCTGCTGGCTGGCCTCGAAGCGGACGATGTCGGGGATCTTCTTGGCGTCCACCGGCGGCAGCTTGCAGAAACGCGAGAAGGTCTGCTGCCCCGGCACGCCCACCACGAACTGATCCCCCTGCCAGTCGTTGCGTGAGGCGAACTTCTCCAAGGCCGCCCGGATCAACTCGTCCGCATCCGCGTCCGGCTGGGAGAGGATCTTGGGGTGCTCGATCAGGTCGAACGCCGCCAGCTCGACCCGCCCGCCCTCTGCCGGCCGGAGCTTGACGGCCTTAAGCCCACATTGACCGATCTCGATACCCCATACCGCGATGCCGGCTGCCATTGCGACCACTCCTCTGGCAAAGGCGTCTCGTCACACACCGCTGGGGGCGCGCGAGCAACACCAGTAATCCACGCAAGCGGGGCAAGCCCCGTTCTCAGCGTTCTTGGCAGCAGGTAAGGGCGGCCGCCGATCCGCGCGGCGACCTCTGCGGTGGGACTACCACCACAGCTTCCGGGAGGGATGACATATATCTATAAGGCCGGACGCTCGTC
>JAUWXH010000501.1 GCA_030616465.1 Planctomycetota bacterium
GGTCGACGGCCGGCTCTCCCGGCAGGCCCGCCGCGGGAAGGCCCTGTTTGAAAGCCGCCAAACCGGCTGCTCCCGCTGCCATCCCGGGCGGCTGTACACCGATCTGCGGATGCACGACGTGGACACGCGCGGTGAGTCTGATCGGGGAGAGACCTTCGATACTCCGACCCTGATCGAGCTGTGGCGCACCGCCCCGTACCTTCACGACGGGCGGGCCGCGACGCTGCGCGAGGTGCTCACAAGCTGTAACACCAACGATCGGCACGGCACCACGTCGCATTTGACCGGCGAGGAAATCGACGCGCTGGTGGAGTACTTGCGTTCGCTTTGACCCTACGACTTCAAAGGAGATAGCATGAACCGGTTACCTCGTCTCTGTCATTTCATCGCCCGGACTTCTCTTCTGCTCGCCATGGGGCTGCTGCTGTCGGGCGCCCGGTCGGCAAGTGCAGAACGGACGTACGAAAACGTCCCGTACGGACCATACCGGCGCAACGTGCTCGATCTGTGGCTGGCGGAGTCGGATAAGCCGACGCCGCTGGTCGTCTGCATCCACGGCGGGGGGTTCCGCGGCGGCGACAAGTCGAAGTTCCGCCGCAGCGGCCCGCTCGGCGCGTACCTGGCGCGCGGCATCTCCGTGGCGGCGATCAACTATCGCCTCACCGAGGGCGGCAAGAACCCCTTCCCGATCCCCATGCACGACGGCGCACGCGCGGTCCAGTTCCTCCGCTATCACGCCCGGAAGTACAATCTCGACAAGCGGCGGTTTGCGGCCATCGGCGGTTCGGCCGGTGCGTGCATGTCGATGTGGCTGGCGATGCACGACGACCTGGCCGACCCGGACAACGCCGACCCCGTCCTGCGCGAGTCGACGCGATTGACGTGTGCCGGCCCCGGCGGCGGCCAGCCGACGCTCGATTATCGCACCTTCAAAGAGTGGTTCGGCTGCGAGAAGCTGAAGGAGCATCCGGCCGGGCGCCCGCTGTTTGCGATCCGTTCGGACGAAGACCTCGAAAGCCGGCGCGTGCGGGACCTGATGCGCGAGGCCTCGCCGATTACGCATCTGAGCAAGGACGATCCGCCGGTCTACATGTCCTACGGGCAGCGAGACACGCCGGTCGATGAAACCACGCCGCCGGGCGTGTGGGTGCATCACCCGCGCCTGGGCATCAAGCTCAAGGAGCGGATGGACCCGCTCGGCCTGGAATGCCACGTGCAGTATCCCGGCGGCCCGAAAATCACCGCCTACGCCAACCAGACGGATTTCATCGTGAAGAAACTGCTGGCCAAATAGAGCACGCGCCGCTCTACAATACGATCTATTCCGCGTTCTCCCCGGTGACCTTTCCCTCGTGGGTCACCGTGCAGCCGAAGCGATACTTGCCCGCTTCGACCGTCAAAGTGCCCGAGAGCCACTTCTCGGCGATCGGTCCGGGCTGGTTTTCGGGCCGGTACACGTCGAGCCGCTGGAAGTAGTCCCACGGTTTGCCGTCGCGCCGGACCATCGGCAGGTCGTTGTCCGGGTTGTGCCGGAGCGTGAGCGTTTTGCCGTCGATGCCCACGAGCGTGACCGCACCCTCCTTGAGCTGGCTGGTGTCGAGCTTCCCTTTGGACGCAACCGCCCGCTTGAACGCCTCGTAGCCTCCGTCGGCTTCTTCGCCCACCTCCAACGCAAAGCCCGCGTAACCTTTACCCCCGGCGGTTGCCTTGAAGAGCTGCTCGTCCCGATAGAGCACGGCGCGCGGGTTGGGCCTCGGTTTGCCGGTCCTCTTGTCGATCTTGTCGGTCACCGGCGAGATGGCGTAATCGGTCGGGCCGGAGAGCTGTATGGGGCGGATGGCCAGGTATGTCTTCTCCAGCCTGGCGAACCAGGTGCCGCCGCTCTGTTCGCGCTTGGCCGAGCGCGGAAGCTGGAAGTAGAACGTTCGCGGCTCCTCCTCGGCCGGCCGCAGCCACACGAGCAGGTTTCGGTACTGCGCGACCTGGTCGCCCGCGTTCTTCACCGAGTGTTCGCCCAGCTCGCTGGTGTTGGCGACGAAGTAGTCGACGCCGCGCCGGGAATTGTAGACCGTCATCTTCAGCATGGCGGGGGTCCAGGGCTGCATGGGCTGCTTGGATCGGGCGCTGCCCAACTGGTAGCTCTTGCCGAAGAAGGTGGTCTCCCAATAGCGCGGCTCGACGTCCCGG
>JAUWXH010000200.1 GCA_030616465.1 Planctomycetota bacterium
CCATGGGGGGCGAGTTGGCGAGTGCGGCGAGGTAGTGCAACCCCTCAAGAATGCTCGTCTTCCCGGATGCGTTTGGCCCTACGATGAGCGTGACTGGCGACAGCTTGATGGTGACATGGCGCAAGGCCTTGAAGTTGCGCAGGTGGAGGGTCTGAATCATGGGTTCAACCTCACCGGCCGGCAGACTACCTCCAGAGCGGCCACTACTCAATCCCTTTCTCCGCCAGCCAGCGTTCGGCGTCCAGGGCGGCCATGCAGCCGGTGCCGGCGGCAGTCACGGCCTGGCGATAGGTGTGGTCGGCGACGTCGCCGGCGGCGAATACGCCCTCCACGCTCGTGTATGTCCGCCCCGGCCGCGCGAGCTTGATGTAGCCCTTCTCGTCCGTGTCGAGGTGATCCTTGAACAGCTCCGTGTTCGGCGTGTGGCCGATCGCCAGGAACAGTCCCTTGCAGGCGAAGTCGCGCTGCTCGCCGGTCTTGACGTTCTTCAGCCGCACGCCGGTGATCGACGCGTCGCCGAGCACGTCAGTGACGACCGTATTCCAGATCGGCTCCATCTTGCCCTCGTCCACGAGCTTGAAGAAGCGCTCTTGCATGGCCTTGCTGGCGCGGAGCTGGTCGCGGCGGTGGACGATATGGACCTTGCCGGCGAACTTGGTTAGGTAGCTGCCCTCCTCGATGGCCGAGTCGCCGCCGCCGATCACTACCAGCTCCTGGTTGCGATACACAGGCATGGCCCCGTCGCAGACAGCACAGGCCGAGACCCCGCCGCCGCTCTTGGCCAGCCGCTGCTCGTTCTCGAGGTTGAGCCAGTTGGCCCGCGCGCCGGTGGCGATGATGACGGTGTGAGTCTCGACCGTGTGCTCGTCGCTCTTGATCACGAACGGCCGCCGGCTGAAATCGACCTCGGTCACGTCTTCGCGGAGATAGCGTGTGCCGAAGCGTTCGGCCTGGTCGCGGAAGGCCTTCATCATCTTCGGGCCGCTGAGGCCTTCGGGGAAGCCGGGGTAGTTCTCGACTTCGGTCGTGAACATGAGCTGGCCGCCGGGGATCAGGCCGCCGGCGTTGAACCCCTCGAACACAAGCGGTTTGAGGGCGGCGCGGGCGGCGTAAATGGCGCCGGTCAGCCCCGCCGGCCCGGAACCGATGATGACCACTTTCTCCGTGCTCATGAATGCTCCTCGGCAACAGCGTCGGCTATTTGCGGAAGGGATAGTGATAGGCCGGGCGGCAACCATTTGGCCATCGACGGCGGTGCGGTTGCGGCTTGAATCGACCAGAACGCTCAGCGCGCACGAGGGACGTCACTACTTGCGGGCAAGCGCCTATCCCTTCTCTCTCTCCGCCTGCTCGGCTTCCTTGGCCAGCGCGTCGTGCCTGGCGAGCAATCCGCCGGGGCCGGCCTGTCCACGCGCCTTGTCGTCCATCTTGCCCTGAAAATCGCTGGGGAAACGGGCCCGCTCCAAGCACTCATCCCCCGCGCACAACTCTCGGTCGTAGAGTTGCCAGAGGTGGTCATCGAGCAGTTGCATCCCGTACTTCTTGCCGGTCTGGATGCTCGAGTCGATACGGTAGGTCTTGTTTTCGCGAATCAGGTTGGAGATCGCCGGCGTGACCAGCAGGAATTCATAGGCGGCGACGCGACCGCTGGTAACCCGGGGCAACAGGACCTGGGACAGCACGGCCATCAGGTTGACGCTGAGCTGCACGCGGATCTGCTCCTGCTGCGAGACGGGGAATGCGTCAATAATCCGGTTGATGGTGCCCTGAGCACCGGTGGTGTGCACGGTGGCGAAGACCAGGTGGCCGGTCTCGGCGGCGCGGATGGCCGATTCCATGGTCTCCAGGTCGCGCATCTCACCCACCAGCACGACGTCCGGGTCCATGCGCAGGCAGCGGCGCAGGGCCTCGGCGAAGCTGGGCACGTCCACGCCGACCTCACGCTGTGAAATGAGAGATTTGGCGTGGTTGTGGTAATACTCGATGGGGTCCTCGACCGTGATGATGTGCCGGTCGAACTGCCGGTTGATGTAGTCGATCATCGTGGCCAGCGTGGTGGTCTTGCCCGAGCCGGTCGGCCCGGTGACCAGGAACAGCCCCCGCGGGCGACGACAAAGCGCCTGGATCATCGGCGGCAGGCCGATTTCGTCGAACGTCAGGATGCGCGTGGGGATCAGCCGCAGAACCACCGAGAGGTTGCCGCGCTGCCGGAAGACCGACACGCGGAAACGGCCCTTGTCGCCGAAGGCGAACCCGAAGTCCGTCCCGCCCTCTTCCTGGAGCTCCTGCTGATTGCGCTCGGGGGTGATGGACTTCATCAGGGCCACGGTGTCGTCCGGGTCGAGCACCTTGGTCTCCAGACTGCGCAGCCGACCGTCGATCCGCAGCACGGGCGGGCGCCCGACGTGCAGGTGAATATCCGAACCGTTCACGCGAATGACGGTTTCCAGCAGTCGATCGATGTGAACCGTTGCCACCGTATCTCCTCGCTTTCGGCAGGCCCTTGCGCCGGCGCCTCAGCCCGGCGGAATATTACTCTTCGACCAACAGACCCTCCGCCTGCGTAATACGCACGAGTTCGTCCGGCGTCGTAATGCCGCTGAGGATCTTGATCTTGCCGTCCTCCAACAGGTTTCGCATGCCGGCGGCCTGGGCGGCGCGGCGGAGGTGGTTGGTCGGGGCGCGGTTGAAGGCCAGCTCGCGGAGCTCGGTGTTCATTTCCAGCAGCTCGAAGATGCCTTTGCGGCCGCGGTACCCGGTCCCGCCGCAGCGGCTGCAACCGGCGCCTTTGTAAACGTGCCGGCCTTCGAGGTCTTCGTCTTTGATATTCAGCATACGCAGGATGTATCGGTCCGGGGCCGGGTCGATCTCCTTGCACTCGTTGCAGATGATGCGGATCAGCCGCTGGGCCATGATCGCCTGGATCGAGGAGGCCACCAGGAACGGCTTGATACCCATGTCGATCAGACGGGTGATCGCGCTGGGTGCGTCGTTGGTGTGCAGCGTGCTGAAGACCAGGTGCCCGGTCAGGGCCGCCTGCACCGCCACCTCCCCAACCTCCCGGTCCCGGATCTCGCCCACCAGGATGATGTTCGGCGCCTGCCGCAGCATCGACCGCAGAATACGCGCGAAGCTCAGCCCGATTTCCTCCTTCACCTGACACTGATTCATCCCGGTGAAGCTGTACTCCACCGGGTCTTCGGCGGTGATGATCTTGCGGTCGGGCCGGTTGAGCTCTAGCAGGGCGGCATAGAGGGTGGTGGTCTTGCCCGAGCCCGTGGGCCCGCACACCAGGAAGATGCCATTGGGCTGCTTGATGATCCGGAGGAAGTGCTCGTAGTCGTCCTGCTCAAACCCCAGCCCGGTGATCCCGATCTTGACCGAATCCGGGCGGAGAATACGCAGCACGACGCTCTCGCCGTGATAGGCCGGCAGCGCGCTGACCCGGAAGTCGATCTCCTGGCCGGCGATGCGCATTTTGATCCGCCCGTCCTGGGGCAGGCGCTTCTCGGCGATGTCGATGCCGGACATGATCTTCAGACGCGCGACCACCGAGGGCTGCATGGCCTTGGGGATGTTGTCGCGGATCATGCACACCCCGTCGACGCGATAGCGCACGCGGACGCGATCAGACATCGGTTCCACGTGAACGTCCGAGGCCCGCATGCGCACCGCCTCGCTGATCAGCAGGTTGATCAGCTTGATCACCGGAGCGTCCTCGTCCTCGCCCGCCGCGGCCTTCTCCAACTCCTTGGCGACCAGGTCGGCATCGCGGTCGATCTCCTCGATCGCCTCGTCCATGCTCGAACCCACCCCGCCCAGGAACGTGTCGATGAAGCGCTGGATCTTGCTGCGCGGCGCCAGGGCACAGTCGATCTCCAGGTTCAGCCGGAAACGCAGCATGTCCAGCAGCTCGAGGTCCAGCGGGTCCGGAATGATCACCTTCAGCCGGTTGTCCTCCTTGGACAGCGGCAGGACCTTGTGGCGGGTGATCAGCTCCTGCGGCACGAGCTCCAAAGCGGCCGGGACGACCACGTTCTTGTCCAAATCGACGTATTCCAGGTCGAACTGCGTGGCCAACGCCTTGGTCACGTCCTCCTCGCTGGCCATCTCCAGCTCGATCAGCGCCTCGCCGATTCGCTTGCCATGCTCGGAGGCGTAGGCAATCGCGTCGCGCAGCGACTCGGCCGTGAGGATCTCCCAGCCGACCAGGATCTCGCCGAGTTTTCTCCGACGTCGAGCCATAGCATCTCTGCCTGCGGACTGCCGATCCAGCGGCGCATCATATCGCGCGGGGCACCCGGGAAGCGCCGCCCAACTGGCACCACCCCTATCTTATTTTCGCCGGTATCTGCCGCAAAAGCAAGGCCGGCCGCGGGGCGGTGTTTCACCTGACCGGCGGAGGGGACGGACATCGCCGCAGGCCGCGGCCGGGCCCCGTCGGACCCGGCCCGCAGCCGCTCAGCACCCCATCGGCGCCGGGGCCGACTTTGACACCCCCACGCCTGAATCCGTAGAATCCAGGTTTCGACGTCCACTGCTTCTCTCGACCGCCGCGGAAAACTGATAGGCCAATGGAGCTGACGCTTTCACAACTGTGCCAAACCCTCGAACAGCAGGGCATGAAGCCGGTGCTACGCGGCAACGGCCAGCGGCTGATCCGCGGCGTGGCCACCCTCGAAGAAGCCCAAAAAGGCCAGATCTCCTTCCTCTCCAACCCCAAGTACGAGCGCATGCTGGCCACGACGGGTGCCTCGGCAGTGGTGCTCAAGCCGGATGTGGACGCTCCCGACCAGCTCGACCTTATCCAGGTCGCGGACCCCTACGCCGCCATCACTGCGCTGATCGTGCGCCTGTACGGGTACCGGCGGCATCGGCGCGTGCCGCCCGAGCCCTCGCGGACCAACATCGCTCCCAACGCCCGGCTGGGCGAAAACCCGACGATCCACGCCGGCGTGACCATCGAAGAAGACGTCGTCGTCGGGGACAACGCGGTCATCTATCCCGGCTGCT
>JAUWXH010000039.1 GCA_030616465.1 Planctomycetota bacterium
CGGGCCAGGGCAGCTTGCGCCCGCCGAGAAAGAAGTCGCGGATCGTGGCCTGCTTCCCGGCCAGCGTGGCACCGAGCACGGTCGTGAAGACCAGATAGCCGACAAGTACGGCCCAGTCGATTAGAGTGAACTGCGCTTCGATCTGCAAAACCTCCGTGTTCGAATCTCGACCAGGGCTGGGTTGGCTGCTGTGCACCGGCGCCGTCTGACAGCGTTGCGGTGGCTAGCGTCGCGCACGGCCAACGCTCAGTCAAGCAGCGTGATGAATTCCTCGACAGAGATGCCCGCGGCCTGGATGAGGTTCCGCAGCGTGCCTAGCTTGAGCGGTTTGCTGCGGTGAACGGGTACGGTGAGGAGGTACATATGGCTTGGCTTCTTCAAGACGTAGTGGCTGCCCTTGACGCGGTGGACCGTGAACCCGATTTTCTCAAACGCCTTGATGGCTTCCTTACCAGTGACGGCCGGGAGTTCAGACATGAACGACAATCCACCGGCTTATCTCACCGGATTGCCGTGGCGCCGGTTCGCTCTGCCAGGGGATTTCCTCGTGGCTCTCACGATAGCTCTCGATCGCAGCGAGTAGTGCTTCGGTGATGTTCTCGATCGCTTCTTCCTTCGTTTCGCCCTGACTCACAACTCCGGGCAGTTGCGGAGCGCAGACGGAGAAACCACCCTCGGCTTCCGGCGTCAGCCGAACCTCAATCTGATAGGCCTTTCGCGCGTCCTGCGCGTACTCAGTCCACTCCAAGACGAAGGTGGGCGGTGCCCCGGCGCCGACCGAAGCGTGTTCGGCCCCTTCGATGATCTTCTTGCCAGGCAGTGCATATACCGACGTTCCCTGCGCAGCGGCGCTATCCTCGCGGTTGTCCATCGCTCTTGACCTCGCGTTTTCCTACTTCGATTCGCAGGGACCCGAGCAGGTCATCACCCGCGTGCAGATCGAACGCATAGAAACCCTCGTGCGGCATGGGAAACGGGGGCACCTCGGCAACGATTTGGACGGTTGCGAGGGGGTTCTCACATTGGACTTTTATGTCGGGCGACTTCAGAAGCAGCTCGTTCGTTTTGAGATCGCGATAGCGCAAGCTTAGGTGCAGGGAGCCCTGCACTTCTGTTAGGCAAATATAGGCTTGTGTCGTCCGCCCAAGTTTTGCCGGGAACTGCGTTGCCCAGAGTTTACCGAACGTGCCGGCTATGACCATCTTCCCAGTGCGGCCGTCTTCATAGACGTGATCCGCAAGTACGAGGGCTTGCAGAATAGGCTTCGTGACCACTTCAGTCCTCAGATTCAGATTGGCGTTTGCGGCCTCACCTGTTCCTCTCCCTATTCTATCATAGTAATCGACTGGTCAACACGGTCGCGGGCTCAGCTCGAGGCGCTTTCGCGAACGGCGCTTTGATCACCGGCAGCCCAGGCGTCACCACGCTGCCCACTCCCGCCGCGAGCGTGCCAGATGACCAGCACCAAATAAAGGGTGGAGATTGCAGCCTGACCGCAACATGTTGGGCAGCGGCCGTCGGTTGATCGGCGACCGACCAGTCATTACATTGGCGATGGCCAGGAGCACCGTCGCCAGCCCCGCCGGCAGGACGTCCGTCAGTCCCGTTCGGCCAGGATCAATCCGGCCCAGGCGGAGTCGACCAACTTGCTTCCCGAGGCCGCCAACTGCTTCAACTCCGCACGCGTATACGGAAACACCTCCACGGGCATGTCCGTCTCCGCGAACGCCGCGCTGAACTCCGGAATTCGATCAAACCAGCGTGGCAGCGGGTGATTCTCCAGGATGATGAGCACGTCCGCGTCGCTGCCCGGGACCGCCTCCATGCGCGCCAACGAGCCGAACAGTCGCACCTCGGCTACACGCGTGTCGGCTTCGACCAGTCGCCGCGCCAGCAGCCGCAACTGCTCAATGGCCTGGGCCCGGTCCAGGTAGGTGACCCTCGACGAACCGCAGCACCGTCTCACATAAACCGAGGGCAGTTTCGGCATCCCTGGCCCTATAGGTCTCGGCCGGCGTCCCGCCGGCAATGGCGTTCGGGTGCCGCGTCGGAATGTAATACCGATCGAGCAGCGGGAGCGCCTCGTGAACCTCCTGCGGAGTAGCGATGCCCTCCGGCAGCAGATCAGCGATCTCGCGAACGGAGTGCCCCCAGGCGTCGCCACCCGCGTGCTGCACGAGCGCTTTCAGCGCCTTCTCCGCCGCCTGCTGAGCCATGAAACAGGCCCAGTCGAATATGCGCAGGCTTGCGTTCTGGTGCGCCGCCTCAAGGTCGTGCTGCGCCTGCTTCCACCAGTCACCGCTACGATTCGCCGCCATATGCCCCAATAGACCGTCAATAGATCTGGAAAGCAAACGCCTTTCCCGATCAATGCTGTTCGCGCTCACATCAGCCGATAAGTGAGCGGCCGGTCATTTCTTCGGGGATGTCGAGGCCCATCATGGTTAGGGCGGTGGGCATGATGTCGGCCAGGCGGCCGGCTTCGCGAAGCTTGAGGCCGCGGAAGGGCTCGCCGAACAGGTAGAGCGGGACCGGGAACAGCGTATGGGCGGTATGGGGGCCGCCGGTTTCAGGGTCGATGAGCAACTCGAAGTTGCCGTGGTCGGAGGTAATGATGGCGTAGCCGCCGGCCTCGCGGATCGCGTCGAGCACCTTTCCGACGCACTCGTCCACGACCTGGCAAGCCTTGACGGCGGCTTCCTGCGAGCCGGTATGCCCGACCATGTCGGGGTTGGCGTAGTTGAGGATGATCAGGTCGTCCACGCCGCCGGCGATGCGCTTGAGCATCACCTCGGTGACCTCGTAGGCCGACATTTCCGGCTTCTGGTCATAAGTTCTGACTTTGGGTGAGGCGACCAGTTGCCGCTCTTCGCCGGGGAAGGGTTCCTCGCGGTAGTCGTTGAAGAAGAAGGTCACGTGCGCGTATTTCTCGGTTTCCGCGCAGCGGAACTGGCGCAGGCCAAGCTGGCCGAGGTATTCGCCCACGATGTTCTTCATCTTCGGCGGCTTGGGGAAAGCGACCTTGACCGGCAGGCCCGCCGCGTACTCGGTCATCGTTACGTAGAACACGTCGAGCTTGGGGCCGCGCTCGAAGCCCAGCTCCCGCTCCCGGCCGGTCTTGTCCTTGGCGCGGAAGGGGAACGTGTCGAAGGTGAATGCCTTGGTGATCTCGCGTGGGCGGTCGCCGCGGAAGTTGAAGAAGATGATCGAATCGCCGTCCTTGACGGTCGCCACCGGCGACAACCCGTCTTCGCTGACGACGGTGGGCGAGACGAACTCGTCGCCGTGCATGTTCGGCTCGGTGGGGTTGGCGTAGTAGCGTTCGAGGGCGGTGACGGCGCTGGGGGCCGCCTCGGCCTCGCCGCGGGTCAACATGCGGTAGGCTCGCTCGACGCGGTTCCAGCGATTGTCGCGGTCCATGGCCCAGTATCGGCCGCAGACGCTGGCGATCCGCCCGACGCCGATGCGCCGCAGCTCCGCCTCGATGCGTTTGACATAGCCGACGCCGCTGGTCGGCGACGAGTCGCGTCCGTCGGTGAAGCAGTGCACGAAGACCTGTTTCAGTCCCCGCCGGGCCGCGAGCTCGACGCACGCGTACAGGTGTTCGAGCCGCGAGTGCACGCCGATGTCGCTGGCCAGCCCCATGAGGTGTAGTTGGCTGTCGCGGGTGAGGCATTTCTCGACGGCGGCGACCAGCTCGGCGTTGTTGACAAACGACCCGTCTTGGATGGTCTTGCTGATCCGGACCGATTCCTGGGCCATGATGCGTCCGGCCCCGATGTTCTGGTGCCCGACCTCGCTGTTGCCCATCGTCCCCTCGGGCAACCCGACGTCGAGCCCGCTGGTGGCGACCAGCGTGAAGGGCCACTCGGCGCGCAGCAGCGCGTCCACCGGCGGGCGGGCAAGCTTCACCGCGTTGGCGTGATCCCACTTCGGATCGGGGTTTTCGCCCCAACCGTCCCGAATGATTACGACGCACGGACGATGCTTGATCGTCTTAGAGGCCATCCGAATCCCTCTTTTAGCCCGGCAGCAGCGGGTTTTCGCACGGATGAAATCAGGCTGCCCTGGAAGACAGCCGGCCCTTCCGGGGGCATAATAACGCGGACGGTCGGGATCGACGAGAGCTTGTCAAGCCGACCCGTGACCCATCGAACGCGCCCCACGGGAGGCGCCCAACGTGGAGCTGGTGCGATGACGCTCAAAAGCGGGCCTGCGGTCATGGATCGCATCTATTGGTCAGCCGTTACTGTCGCCTGCTTGGTTTTTGCCGCCTATTTCTTTTACGACGGCAAGTGGGGCTATCTCAACGACAACCGCGAAGAGGCCGCCCGAATGGCGCCCGCGTTCATTGAGAGGCCCGTCGACCAGGTCGAGCTGGGCAATTCGCCGACGCAGGCGGACTTCGAGAGCCTGAAGGCGGACTTGGAGAGGCTGAAGGATTCCGGCCGCCCCACGTCGCCCGAACAGGTCCATCAGGCATTTGGGCCACCAGCTCACACCAAACACACTGGCCCTGGGGAAACCGTGGAGTACTTCGTCAGCGTCTATGGCTGTGCCGCCGTTCCGATCATCAACGACCGGGTGAACCCCAATGCCATGGCCTGGGCCAAGTGGCTCAAGACCAAGGAGGAGATCCAGGCACAGTATTATTGGGGTCTGATCCCACTGTTGATCGGCCTGTACGCGGGGTTGCGGGCGTACCGGGCGATCACGCTGCACGTCGTCATCGACGAGGAGGGCATGACCTACGCCGGCAAGCGCATCCCTTTCGAAGCGATGACCAAGCTCCGCGACTACAACCGCAAGGGGTGGGTGGAGCTCTACTACCGGACCGACGCCGGCCAGAAGCGCCTGCGGCTCGATAACCAGAAGGTGGCCAAGTTCGACGAGATCGCCGAGGCGATCTGCCAGGCCACGGGCTTCGAGAACCCCATCACTGCCTATCATAAGAAGGCCGAACAGGAGCAGGCCGAGCGGGAAGAGGACGTCGCGCCCGACGCTGGGGACGAACCGGCCGACGCCGGTGACGACGGCCCCGTCGAGCAGGAGGGCGGCCCGGAACGCGATAGGCGGGAGTGAGGAGAGCGGGCGATGGGCGACAGCCCCTGGCACGGTCAGCGCATTTGCGTCACCGGTGGGGCCGGGTTCCTCGGATCGTTTATCGTCGAGCAGCTGCGGGCCGACGGGGTACCTGGGGAAAACATCTTCGTCCCGCGAGTCGAGGACTTTGACCTGACGCGCGAGTCGCACGTCGTCCGCATGTACGACCAGGCCGAGCCGGACCTCGTCATTCACCTGGCGGCCGAGGTGGGCGGCATCGGCGCCAACCGCGAGAATCCCGGACGCTTCTTCTACGCCAACCTGGCCATGGGCCTGCACCTGATCGAGCACGCGCGGCGGCGCGGCGTGCGAAAGTTCGTCCAAATCGGCACAATCTGCGCTTATCCGAAGCTCACGCCGGTCCCTTTCCGCGAGGAACACCTGTGGGACGGCTACCCGGAGGAGACCAACGCGCCCTACGGCATCGCCAAGAAGGCCTTGCTGGTGATGTGCCAGTCTTACCGGGCGCAGTATGGGCTGAATGCGATCTACCTGCTGCCCGTGAACCTCTACGGCCCGCGCGACAACTTCGAGCTGACCAGCTCGCACGTGATTCCGGCGATGATCCGCAAGTTCTGGGAGGCGAATCAAAGCGGTGCCGAGTCGGTCGAGCTGTGGGGCGACGGCTCGCCGACGCGCGAGTTTCTGTACGTGGAGGATGCGGCCGAAGGGATTCTAGCCGCCGCCGCCCGCTACGATGGGCCCGAGCCGGTCAACCTGGGCAACGGCCGCGAGATCCGCATCAGAGACCTGGCCGAGCTGATCGCGCGCCAGGTCGGCTTCAGCGGGCGCATGGCGTGGGACACGACCAAGCCCGGCGGCCAACCGCGGCGTTGCCTCGACGTCACGCGCGCGCGCGAGCTGTTCGGCTTCGAGGCCCGTACGAGCTTCGAGGAGGGGCTCAAACGCACCATCGGCTGGTATGCCGAGCACCGGGACGAGATCCTCGCCGGCCGCCGCAGCGGCCTGTAGCGGCTGACGGCCCGTCGGCCGATCCGCGCCGCGCCCGTGAGCAAGCGGTCGAAGGTCTAGCGGTCAGACCCGCAGCGGCTCCTCGCGTGCTGTCAGAGAGGTGAACATCCATGAGCGAACCGCCAATCGAGGGAACCCCGGTACCCGCCCTGGGCACTACCGGTAACTTCATCACCGAGGACCTGGCCTGCAAGCACTGTGGCCACAACCTGCGCACGCTATCCACGGACGCTGTCTGCCCCGAATGTGGCACGCCGATCGACTACACGCTCCGCGGCTACTACCTGAAACACTCCCCGTCGCCGTGGCTTCGTCGCGTGGCCCGCGGACCGTTGCTGCTGATAATCGCGACCGCGTTGGTGGCACTCGGGACCATCGGCGCTGCCGTCTGGAGTATCGCGACCGCGTTTTCCGGCGGATTCAGCCAGGGAGTCCCCGTGGGCTTCGACATCCGCCGAATGGTGGTCCTTGCCGTGCTGGCGTACATCCCGCCGAACGTACTCACCGTTGTCGGGATTGTGTTTCTGACCGCTGCCGATCCCGGCGGACAGGTCGGTCGGGACAGTGTCACGCGTGTATGGCTGCGTCGTAGCCTTTGGCTATTCGGTGCGTCGGTGGTCTTTGGGGGCATTCTAGGGCTCATGCCCGAGGCGACCATGCCGACGGAGATGCACAGCTCGCTTGTCGCTGCCCAAGCCCCCGTCGGGATGGCGGTTTACTTTGTGCTGGCGGTACTCACCTTCCGCTATTTCGGGCAGCTCATGCTGCGGATTCCTCGTACAGGGTTGGTCAAGCTGGCCCGCGTCGTTTTTTGGGGTTTCCTGGCGTGCGGGGTGTTGATGACAGTCGCGCAGGTCCTGGGCACCGCGCGCAATGTGCAGGTGCTCAGCATGTTTCAGGCCCCCAGCACGCCGGCGGTCTCGGTTGAGGCCGGTGAACCAGCACCTTCGACGGCGGCGGTGCGCGCTCGGCCTGGGGCCGCCACCGCGCCCGTGGCGCCCCCGGGCGTAAACCTACCGCCCGGAGCCGTGCCGTCACTCGCCACACAAGCGCTCACCGGCTGCGGCAGCTGCGTGTTCTTCGGCTTCGGCATCGCCGGGTTCGTGCTGCTCGTCATGGTGTGTTCCGCGCTGTACGGCGTCGCGCGCGAGGCGGAGCAAATCGCGGCCGTGCCGCCTGCGGAGAGCGGCTAGGCCGCGTTATCCATGTCATCCCGAGCGCGAGGCGGGGTTCGCACCGCGGCACAGGCCGGCGAACCTCACTGCCAACGCAGCGTCTACGGTTTAAGATGCACACCGGCTCGCGGGGAAGCAAACATGACGCAACCCAGGAGCTACAGGCCGACGGTTCCGCTCGACGCCGACGGCCGCGTGTGCGCCAGCATGCCGTGCCTGAACTGCGGGTACGACCTACGCACCCAGCCGGCGGACGGGGTCTGCCCTGAGTGTGCTTACCCGGTACGGCTTTCCATCGGCGCGCAGTTGCTCCGGCATGCCGAACCGCCTTGGGTTCGCCGGCTGGCTCGCGGCGTGCTGCTGCTCATCATCGCCGCCGCCGCCGCGGTGGGTGGGGGCATACTGCTTCAAATGGTCACGCTTCTCATGCTGGCGCTGGCCGCGCCGAGTGCACCGCCGACGTCGTCATTCATCATGCTTCCAGTTCTGGGACAGTTCCTGTTGGCAGCGGCAGTTCTGGTGTTGGTGATCGTCGGGTTATGGTTCGTCACGACCCGCGACCCGAGTGCCTCGCATCAGGCGGAGGGCCTTACAGCTCGACGTATTCTGCGGGTTTGCATGTGGTTCTTGTTGGTGCCGCCGGTGCTGGGCCTCTGCATGGTGATGTATGTGGCCGGGCGAATGCCCACCGTCACGGCTGCGTCGCCGTTCGCCATCTTCACGGCGACGTACTGTGCGCTCCTGATCGCCACCCTTGTGACCGGTGTGCTGAGCGCGCTGGTGACGCTGCTGGCTTTGTTGCGTCACCTCATGGGCCTGATGCGCCGGATTCCGCGGCCGAGACTGGTCCGTTTCGCCCAAGTCGAGTTCTGGGGTGGCCTGAGTGCCGGCACGCTGCTGGTGGTTGCCTACGGGTGGTTGTTCCTCCGGTTCTTCATTCCGATGATGACGGCGCCGCCGACGATGGTGCCCGTACCGGCTGCCGGTCCAGGCGTGACGACCACGGGCCCGGTGGTATCGGTCACGAACTACTCGCCGGGACCGGGAACCACAGTGACCTATCAGTACGGCTATACGTATACGGGGACATCCGGTCAGGTGTCCGCGAGCGGGACGACGATGCCGGCAACTACAGGGCCCACCACCATGATGGCCGTCCCCGCGGTGCCGCCCATGGGCATTGGGTTCTTCGCGAGTGTAATCATGTCAGGCGTCGGCGGGTGTGCGACTTTCGGGTTTGTGATCGCCGGGTTCGTTCTGCTGATCCTGGCGCAACGGGCGTTGTCGGCTACGGCCCGCGAGGCGGCCCAGAACGCGGCGACAGCAATACCGGTGGCAACACCAATACCCAGAGAGCACGAATGAGCGCGCCCGACATCGATGGCCCACCTCGTCCGCTCGACGCCGACGGCCGTGTCGCGACGGACCTGCCCTGCGTCAACTGCGGCTACAACCTGCGGACGCTTCGGCGGGAGGGGATCTGCCCGGAATGTGGGTCGCCGGTCGCGGACTCGACGCGGCACTACCTGCGTTTCGCCCCATGGAAGTGGGTTGAAAGCCTGGCGGGTGGAGCCGGGCTGCTATTGGCCAGCGTGGTGGCAGGCGGACTGGTCGGCTTACTCATGTCGTTTGTGGCGGCGCCCACGACAGACTACGCCGAACACTGGCTTGCCGTCTTGGCGCGGGTTCTTCTGCTCGGCCTCGGTCTCGTGGCGCTGCTGCTTGTCCCAGTGGGGCTGTTCTTTCTGACGAAGAGAGATCCCCGTCGCCGCCGTGGCTGGGAAGGCCTGTCGGCGCGCCGTGTGACCCGTGTTTGTTTGCTGCTGCCGGTGATTGTTGCGCTGTACGCCACCTTGGTGCCCGGCCTGCTGCCAGAGTGGTGGCCGTTGGGCGGGCCGCGTGAGCTGCCGCAATACGCGCTTTGGCTCATCCTCTTAGTCGTGCTCCCGCTGGCCCTGCTGCGCCACTTGGTCGCGTTGATGCGGCAGATCCCGCACGGGCGCCTCGTGCGCTCCGCCCTGATCCTGTTCTGGTTTGCTGTGTGCCTGGCGATTATC
>JAUWXH010000394.1 GCA_030616465.1 Planctomycetota bacterium
CATCCGTGAACTTGAACAGCGCGTGCAACTGCGTCGGTTCCGCGCCCGGTGCGGGGACGTCATCGGTGCGAGGCGGCGCGGTGCGGGCCTCGGCCTGTTCGAGGTCGTAGACATAGCGATCGACGACCTCCGCCGACGGCCCGAACGCCGCCCGCTCTCCGTGCGAGAGGTAGAGCGCCCGCTGGCAAATCGTCTTCACCAGGTAGGGATCGTGCGACACGAACAGAATCGTGCACCCGGAGTCGCGGATCTGGTGAAAGCGCTCGATGCACTTGCGTTGAAACGCGGCGTCACCAACCGCCAGAATCTCGTCAACGATCAGAATGTCCGGATCGACGTGGATGGCCACTGCGAACGCCAGCCGGGCCTGCATCCCGCTCGAATACGTCCGCACCGGCTGGTCGATGAACTCGCCGATGTCCGCGAAGGCGGCGATCGCGTCGAAGCGTTGGCGAATCTCGTGGTCGCTCATCCCGAGCACGGCGGCGTTCATGAACACGTTTTCCCGCCCCGTGAACTCCGGATTAAACCCGGATCCCAGCTCGAGCAACGCCGAAACCCGTCCCTGTGCCTGGAGCTCCCCCTCGGTCGGGGTCAGCGTGCCGCAAACCAACTGGAGCAATGTTGACTTGCCG
Source organism: Planctomycetota bacterium (assembly GCA_030616465.1). Classification (GTDB taxonomy): domain Bacteria; phylum Planctomycetota; class Phycisphaerae; order UBA1845; family Fen-1342; genus JAUWXH01. The sequence goes on from JAUWXH010000394.1 coordinate 636, forward strand.
GCCCCGTTCCGACCGATGACTCCCACGGTCTCGCCCCGGTAGACGTCGAAGTCCACGTCGCGCAGCGCCCAGAACTCTTGATAGAAGGTCCGCCGGCCCCGCCAGATCATCTGCTTGAGGCGATCCACCGGCTTGTGGTAAATCGTGTACGCCTTGCCCAGCGCGCGCGCGGATATGGCGCACTCAGACGACATCAGCGAACCCCTTGCGCGTCTTGTTGAACCACATGAAGCCCAGCCAAGCTACGAGCCAGGCCAGGAAGAAGTGCAACGCCAGCACCGTCCAGTTCGGAAACTCGCCCCGGAAGAGCGTCCCGCGAGCCTGCTCGATCACAATCGCCAGGGGGTTCAGCTCGGTCACGGCCTGGGCCGCCGCCGGAAGTGCCTCCTTGGGGTAGAAGATCGGGCTCATGAACATCGCGATCGTTACCAGCACGGGCACGAACTGCTGCATGTCGCGCAGGTAAACCCCGACCGAAGATAGAAACCACGTCAACCCGAGCGCTAGCAGCACAAGCGGGATCGCCATCAGCGGGAATGCCAATGCCGAAACCGGCGGCAGGCCTACCAGCACGACGTAGCCGATCAGCAACGCCGCCGAGCTGACCGCCGCGTTGAACAACGCCACCACGATCGTCACCCAGGCAAACGTCTCGAGCGGAAAGACGACCTTCTTAATGTAGCTGGGGTTGTTGAGCATCAACGACGGGGCGCGGGTCACGCACTCGGCGATTACGTTGAAGAGGATCAGCCCGGTGAACAGCACCAGCGCGAAGACGCCCTTCCCCTCGATGGGCATATCCCAACGCGCCTTAAAGACGATCGAGAAGACGAACGTGTAAACGGCGAGCAGGACGAGCGGCACGATCAGCGACCACGCAATCCCTAGCACTGAGCCGCGGTAACGCGCCTCAATCTCCCGCCGGGCCAGACGCAGGATCAGCGTTCGCTGGCTCCAGGCGCTGGAAAACACTCTCACGGGGCTGCAAAAGAGCCGTCCGCTGTAACTCGCTGAGTGCGTTATGGTCGTCATAATGCAATTCGGCCTCCAGCCCTTTACGCATCCGACAACGCGCGTGCCCGTCTAACGCCGAACTCAAGGATCATCCTCGGCCGCTGCGCGGGGCATTGTACCTGTGTGACTCTCGACGAACAAACGCAATCGCCATCGGTTCAAGCATCAAGCCCCGGCGTCAGGGCGGTCGCACGCCGCTCCTGTGCCGAGCCATCTCGGCGCGCGACAACCCGCTCATATACATTCAGCGTCTGCGCGGTCATCTCGTCGGCGGTGCTCACTTTGGCCGTTGCCGGCGGTATCGCGCCGGAGCACCAGGCCGCCAGGCGCTCGGCCAGGCTGTCCTTCGAGTTGGGTTCGAACAGATAATCCGGACCCGGGAGCATCTCCGCGATCCCGCCGACCCGACTTCCCAGGACGGGCACGCCGAGCGCCTGCGCTTCCAGCACGACGATGGGCAGGTTCTCCGGCCAGAGGCTCGGTGCCACGAGCAGGTCCAGCTCCGAGAGGAAGGCGGGCATTTGCTCGCGGTTCAAGCGTCCTGCGAACTCGACGTTGAGACCGGCCGCCAGGTGCTTCAGGTACGTTACGTACTTTGGTGGACCGCCGCCGGCAATGCGTACCCGCGTCGCGTTCCATCCCAGCGCCTCCAGCGCCTCCAGGAACACGTGCACGCCCTTGTGCTCGGCCAACGCGCCGGCATAGCCGACGGTGATGCGTGCCGGCTCGCGGCGCCCTTGATCGCCACCTTGCCGCCCATCGCGCGCACTCTGCCTACGCTCGGTCTCGAACCACCACTGCTCCAGGCCATATCGAATCGAGTGGCACTCCGGACCGGCCAAGCACGGCTCCAGCAGCTTCCGTCCGGTTCGCGAGGGAAAGATGACCGCGTCGGCCCCGTTCAGCGCGTCATTCAGAATGGCCTGACGGCGGGTCCATCGCCGTACCTCGCGCACGGGCAGCCCCTTCATTACGGTTCCAAGGAACAGCGTCGGGGGCAACAGCGCCGCGCGTAGAACCGGTACGTGGGCAAGTGAGCGCAGCCAGCCCCGCGAGTGACCGGCGGCGACGCACCACACACACTCCCGCCAAGCCACCCGACCGTCGCATATCCTTCCTTGGTAGTGCTCCAGCGTGTGCTTCGGGCACAGCCACCAATAGTCCATTATCGTGACGACCACCGGGATTCGCAGCGAGCGCGCCGCGCCGATCAAACCCACACCGATGTGTGCCGGGTTGGCCAGGTGCACCACGTCCGGACGCCGGCCACGCAACACCGCCGTCAATTCCTCCGGCGGCGTCCCCATCACGGACATCCACCCGCGCGTCGGGTAGGCCAGAACCAGCGGCTCGCGCTCCACGACCTCACCGAGTGCCAGCTTCGGCCCACGGCGCTCGGGGTCTCCGGCTATGCAGACCGTTTCGTGGCCGCGTCGGCGGGCGCCCGCGGCCCGGCTTGAGAGATTACGCTCCGTC
>JAUWXH010000065.1 GCA_030616465.1 Planctomycetota bacterium
GGCAGATTTCACATTCAAGGCCGGCAGCCTGGGTACGGACGAGCTCAGAGTCACGGGTTTTTCCGGCACTGAGGCGCTCAGCGAGCTCTTCCACTTTCACGTCGACCTTTGCTCGGACCAGGCGGAAATCCCGTTTGACGAAGTGGTCGGCAAAGCCGCGCTGCTCGAGATCCACGGCTCGTTCGGCGCGCGGTATGTCAGCGGCATCGTGCAGCGCTTCGAGGCACGCGGCCAAAGCGCCAACCTCTTCCACTACGCCGCGGATATCGTCCCGGTGCAATGGCTGCTGACCAAGCGTTACAAGTCGCGCATCTTCCAGGAGCACAATTGCTCGGACATGACCGTCCCGGGCATCATCCGCAAGGTGCTCGAAGACGCCGGCGTCCCCGAGGACAACTTCCGTTTCGCGCTGCAAGGCAATTACGACAAACGCGAGTACGTGGTGCAGTACCGCGAATCGGAGATGGACTTCATTTCGCGGCTGATGGAGGCCGAAGGCATCTTCTATCTCTTCGAGCACACCGCCGAGGGGCACAAGATGGTCTTCGGCGACAACCCGGTGGCCCATGTCGTCACGCCGAACGAATCGGAGTTTGCCTACCGCGAGAAGACCGGAATGGTAACCGAGGCCCGTCAGGAATACGTCCACCACGTGCGCGACCGGCAAGAGATTCAGACAGTTGCCGTGGCGCTGGACGATTACAACTTCCAGCAGCCGCCGCTCGAGCTGATGACGAGCACGTCCGCGGACCAATACACCTCGTTGGAGTACAGCGACTATCCCGGCAAATACGTGGACAAGAGCGTGGGCGAGCGCTACGTGCAGGTGCGGCTGGGAGAATTCCAGTGGCAACGGCACGTTCTGGAGATGCACGCCAGCGTGCGGGCCTGGATCGCGGGCTTCAAATTCACGCTTAAGGAACACCCCACCGAGGCGCTCAACAGTGGCTATCTGGTCACCCGTCTGACGCACCAGGCCGCCCAGCCGCAAGCCGCCGAGGAAGAGGCCGGCGCGGCCTTCGGGTTGCAGTACCTCGCCCAGATTGAGGCGATCCCGGCGGACATCCCCTTCCGGCCGCCGCGCGTCACGCCCAAGCCGCGCGTGCACGGCAGCCAAACGGCGCTGGTCACGGGTCCGTCCGCGGAGGAGATTTACACGGACAAGTATGGGCGGGTGAAGGTGCATTTCCACTGGGACCGCGAGGGCCAGCACGACGAGAACGCCTCGTGCTGGATTCGCGTCAGCCACGGCTGGGCCGGCGGGCAGTACGGCATGATCTTCCTCCCACGCGTCGGGCAGGAAGTCATCGTGGACCACCTGGAAGGCGACCCCGACAAACCCATCATCACCGGCCGCGTCTACAACGGCGATTGCATGCCGCCCTACGGACTGCCCGGCGAAAAGACCAAGAGCACCGTCAAGGGTCACAGCTCCAAGGGCGGCGGCGGGACCAACGAGATCCGCTTCGAAGACCTCAAGGACAAAGAGCAACTGTTCATCCAGGCCCAGCGCCAGATGGACACGCGCGTCAAGGCCAGCCACTTTCACACCATCGGCGGCAGCTACCACGTACACGTCGGCGGGAAAGAGGAGGGTAGCCTGTACGAGCTGATCCACAAGGACAAGCACGTTCACGTGAAGAACAACGTGGACACGCTCACCGACGTGGACGAATCGCACGAGATCAAGGGTAAGGTCTCGATCAAAGTGACCGGCACGCGTTCGACGGACGTCGGCGGGGATGTGGTCGACAAGTTCGGCATGAACCACAAGCACGAGGTCGCAATGACCTACGCGCTCAAGGCCCTGGCCATCAAGCTGGAAGCCTCCACCGGAATCGAGCTCAAGTGCGGCGGCAGCAGTATCGTGCTGACACCGGCCGCCATCTTTATCGTCGGCGGGCCACTGGTGAACATCAACACCGGCTCCGGCCCTCCCGTGGGCCCGGTGTCCGCAAGTGCGACCTCGCCCGAACAGGCTGGGGACGCGGCCGTAGCGGACAAATCCGACCCGGGCAAGGACGTGCGCTACGACGGAGCGACGACAGAGTACGAGCCGCTCGAGGTTGAGCCGGGCGAAGAGCCGTCGGCCGAGGAAGAGGAAGAGGAGAAGACGTGGGTCGAAATCGAGCTGGTGGACGACATAGGCGAGCCGGTGGCCAGCGAGCCGTGTTGGCTGAAGCTGCCGAGCGGGCGTGAGATCCGGCGCACGACCGACGCCGCCGGCCTCATCCGGGTGACGGGTATCGACCCCGGGGAGTGTGAAGTGAACTTCTACGAACGCGACCGCGAAGCCTGGGAGCGTGATTAACAAGCGAGGAGATACGCATGGGGCGATCACGCGCGAGTTCTGACCCAACCCAGTCCACCGCCGGCACTACAAGTGAAGCGGGGGGCGCCGCCGACGATGGCGAAACCGCATCCCGCGGCACCTGGTATACCGTTCGTCGCGGCGACACGCTTTCACATATCGCCCATGAGCACGGGCTGGCCAGTTGGCGGCAGATCTACGACGCACCGGAGAACGAGGAGTTTCGGCGGACACATCCCGACCCGGACCTGATCTACCCAGGCGACCGCGTCTTCGTGCCGGACCCCAACCAGAAGACCGAGACGGTGCCGACGACGGACCGGACACGCTTCCGGGTGACTGGGTCGGGTGTGCGCCTGCGCTTCATCTTCGACAATGGCGACGATAACCCGAACAACGACCGCGAGCTGACCTATCTGTGCGTCAGCAACCTGGTCACGACCGACAACCTGCCCGAGGATTTCGGCCCGAACGCCGAAGGATCGGACGACGCGGACCACTTCAAGGTCGAGATCGAGGATCCGCACGAGCGGGCCGACACGATCCCAGCCGACAAGGTCACCCTGGAAGCGCTCAAACCACGAGCAGATGACGATGCACCCCGTGGCACTTGGTATACCGTTCGCAGCGGCGACACGCTTTCAGGTATCGCCCAGGAGCACGGGCTGGACAGTTGGCGACAGATCTACTATGCGCCGGAAAACGAGGAGTTTCGGCGGACGCGTCCCGACCCGGACGTGATTTACCCCGGTGACCGCGTCTTCGTTCCCGACCCAAACCAGGATGCGGTGCCGGCAGACCGGACGGAATACGCGTCATTCAGCCCGGAGCGGAAGCTGCAAATCGAGTTGCAGCGCGTGAATGACGAGCGCGGCCAGCCGACGAACAGATTCCGCTCGCGCTACCTGCGCCTGGTTACCGACACCGGCGACCAGAACGCCAACAGCGACCAGTGCCTGCTGACCGACTGGGACCCGAGCGAACCGACGCTCGAAATCCTCGATCAGGTCGTGCAGGTCGAATACCGGCGCGATGAGGGCGATCGGCCGAAGGCGCGGATTCCGATCGGCCACGATCGCCGGCGCATCCGCATGGCGGCCCATGTTCTCCGGCGGGTCCCCGGGGGCACCCCGATCGTCCCAGTCGCCGACGCGGAAAAGCGCGTACGCAAGTGGTATCGGCGCGCCTATGCCCAGGCGAATCTGGCCCCGAAGCTGGTCGCGGAGGTCGACGACGTGGACCCCCCGCGCAACATGCTGGTCGTCTCCAACAACAGCGGGGCGAACGCCGCCGGCAACGCGAACAACCGGATGCGGTTCCATGTCCGCGGCAACGCGAACGGGATCACGTATACGCTCCAGAGCGGCGACGACCAGGCGCGCATCTCCACGGACCATGACATCAGCGACTGGAACGCCGTCTGGAACCATGCCGAGAACGCCGATCTGCGCACGCAGCGCGGAAACGCCTCGAGCCTGCGCGTCGGCGACGAGCTGTACATTCCCGCCTCGGGCGGGCGTGTCTGGGTCGTTTACCGTCCACCGGGGGGGCAGACGCCGATCCGCACCGCTCAGGCTCTGGCCCAGCGGGTGCGCACGGCCGGCTACACCGCGGACGCCTTCCAGAACCAGGCGCGGCCGCCAGACCCGCGGGGCTCGGCAGACCTGCTGATCAAGGAGTCGGACGGATCGCTGGTGACGCTGGAGGATGAAGAGAGCAATGACAACACACAGGCTTTGACGGTCGCCCGCGTGAGCACGACGAATTTCGAGGTCTCGAGCAACGACGCCGCCGGGGGCTGGGCAACTCACAATATCGGCTCGCCGGAGCAACGCGCGCTGGTCCGCAACTACCGCACCGCCTTCGATCGCGTCGAGTGCTTCGTAGCGGGGACGGTGCAGTACGACAACGACGCCGACCACACGATTCGCGGTCGAGCAGTCATGGCCAAGACGTTTCGTCCGGCGGCCGAACGGCCGCGCAATCCGCTGTTGCGTTCGACCTACATGGCAGACACGACCATGAACGCGACTGACGATAGCGCGGCCGGTGACACGGCCGATCGTAACCCATTCACGTTCCCGCACGAATCGGGACACGTGATCATCGATGCCTATCACACGTTGAACGCCAACCAGGTCATGAGGGGCGGGGGGGGGCATGGGACCTCCGGCACCAACGCGGTGGATGCCACCAAACGCATCTACGACTCGGCCTTGGCGTTCGGGAACATGGCCGGCATATCGCCGTTTAACCAGTGTTCGCGCCTGCGGTCGTCAGGCGCTTCCGTGTTGGAGAACTGGAGCGCCTGAGGCTCCGGCAGCGCTCACGGACCAAGGGAACTGATATGGAACCGGATCAAGAGCAGGACCAGGACCAGGAACAAGAACAGGAACAAGCCTATCTGAGAGAGGAGACGGCCAAGCTGCTACTCGACCACTTCTTCTTCGAGCACGGTCCCTTCCGCGTGGAGATCATCCCCAAGCGCGTGGATCCGGCGTACGCCGACAAATACATCCGCGAGAAGATCGAGACGGATGCCGAGCCGGTAGTCTGCCGTCATGCGCGGCAGTTCGTGGACTTTTATGAGCTGCGGCAGACGCTGCCGCACTTCCACGATTTCCTGAAAAAGGCCGAAAGCGACGGCACGGCATTCAGCCGGTCGATGCAGATCGTCATGCTGCTGGGCGAAGTCGGCGCAGAAGACGACTGGAAGCTGGCCGACGACTACTTCCAGAACCAGTTGCTGACGGTGCCGCTTGCGCGGCAGCGCTTGCCCGGTTTGCTGCGCTGCTGGGCGGCGCTGGGCCCGAAGTCTTCGCTGGCCAAGCTCGAAGAGCTGTTCACCATCGAGGTCGACTTCCGCCAGAAGACGCGCGACCGCGGCGACGAGGGCGAACTCAGGTATCAGCGCCTCCGCGCAGTCCACGCGAACGATCTGCCGCGCGCCAAGCGCGCCGTAAAGTATCGCGAGAAGATCGAGCAGACCAAGGATCAAGCCCGGCTGAAGGCGCTGATCGAGAACTACGCGCGGTTGGACAACTACCCGCCCGAGTATCTCAACGACTGGGCGGCGCGGATGCTGCAACGGGCTGCCGCCGAGAACAAGGAAACCAGGGACACGATCATCAAGCTGATGCGCGAGAGCATCGAGGCAACCGCAAAAGCCCGGACGATCGACCACGAGGCGAAAGCATTTGTAAAGCGGCGGCTGCTCCGGGCGATCCAGCTCTTCGACGAAAGCCAGCTGGAAAGCGACGAGCTCAGCTTCCTGAAGCAGCAACTGAAGGTTTCCGGCGAGGGCGATCTGCTCTCGACCCTGCAGCCGCAGCCGGTACCCGAACACCAGACCGGTGTCGGAAACCCTTGATGATCCGGGCCGTTTCCAACCGGGAAGAACCGGCGTGAGGACCCGCCTCAAAGGCGAGGAATAACCGATGCCACCCGCAGCCAGAGTCACGGACATGCACACCTGCCCGATGGTGACCGGCGTGGTCCCGCACGTGGGCGGCCCTATCCTACCGGCGGGTCATCCGACGACCCTCATCGGGGGGCTGCCGGCTGCTCGGATCGGCGACATGCTCACCTGCACCGGCCCGCCCGACGTGATCGTCAAAGGATCGCCGACGGTCATCATCGGGGGCATGCCGGCCGCACGGATGGGCGACAACACCGCCCACGGCGGCGTCATCGTTCTGGGCCATGGCATCACCATGATCGGCGACTCCGGCAGCGGCGGTGGTGGTGGCGGCGGCGGCGCCGCCGGAGCCGGTGATGCAGGCGCGGGCGGGGCCCCCGGTACCGGCGCCGCGGCAGCTAAGACCCCGCCAACACAAGCTCCGACTGCCGCTGAGCTGGAGAACGATCCGACGGTGCATGCGGCGCTGGAACAGGCATGGACCGATTCCCAACCGAACAACGCAGCCAATCGTCACGAGGAAGGGGGATGGATCTACATGGATACCTCCACTGGTGACATCACCGTGGAACGTGCTCCGGCGGGCGCCCAGGCGGGCATTGACTTGAGCCGCCCCCCACACGTTCCGGGTTCCGTGGTGGTCGGCAAGTTTCATACGCACCCGAATCCGACATCCGAGGGATGGGACCCGGGGCCTAGCGATCCAGGAGACGTACAGGTCGACGCCCGTCATGGCGTGCCCGATCTGATCCGGGCCGACGATGGCGTTCATCACTCCGGCCCCGACAGTCGGCGTGGAGGACTTGCCGGTGGACCTGGCTTTCCCCGATGATAAAGTCGATCCCGAAATGGCAGTGTGGCTTGTGCCTGGTCGCCCTCGCGCTTCCCTCTTGTGGACAGGAGTACAGGAAGATGAACAGCACCGGAATGACGCCGAACCACGCGGAGTGGCACATCTCTGCGAATGAAGCTGTGAAGATCGCGCAGACGGACGCTGAGAAGGTATATCGTGATCTGTCCATCTACCGCGTGAAGGCCACTCTTGAGCGGGACGGATGGCACGTTGTCTATGAGCCGAAGAACCGATCACTTAACGCCGGCGGCCCGCGCTATCTAATCGAGCCAACGAGTGGGAGAATACTTGACAAGAGATATCAACAATAGTGTTTCGGCTGTGACTATGCACCCGGTGGACCACTGAGTATGCGGATACAAAGGCACAAGGAAACTAACGATGGATTCAGTCGTCATAGCAAGGACTAAGCTATATCTTCGGGAGAGATTGCACATCGATCCGTATAGTATCCGTGGGGTCGTCTTCAACATGCGCCAGCTTGCGCGCATGGCGGGACACGAGCTGGACGAGCGTTTCGCCCATGCGCGGCTCGGTGCGGGTCCGGAAGCGCGGGTCGCCTCGAGCATCGTCGACCGGGCGCTGGGCGGCGGTGGAACGGCTACATCCGAGCACCACGTCCGCTTGGCGACGGACAGGTGGATACGGACGACCCGGCCGATGGGGATGTAGCAGCCGGCCGCGCGGCGGCGGCGTGCATTCCGGCGCCGGCCCGTCCGACACGATCGTCAAGGGCTCGCCGACGGTCCTGATCGGCAACATGCCGGCCGCACGGATGGGCGACAACACGGCCCACGGCGGCGTCATCGTTCTGGGCCACCCCACCACCCTGATCGGCGACGCGGGTTCTGCTGGTGGTTAGGCACACTCTCACGCTTTCGTGCGACCGCCGTCACGCCGATTGCCGGCGGACGGTCATGTCGAAACTGCGGACCATGTTCTTGTACAGGCTGTACGTGACGGCCGCGTAGACCGCCATTGAGACCAGGCTGAAAAACAGCCGGGTTATACGAACGTTGAGCATGTCCGTAGCCGACGGGGTGCTGCCGGCCGCGAACAACGATCCCGGATCGATCAAGGCCTGGACGGCCGGAAACGGCGTGAACGGCCAGACCACGCCCGCCACGTAATGACCGGCGTTGCCCATCACGATGCCGCAGCCCCACAGCAACCCCGCCGCTCCCATCACGATCGCCGTGCTGATCATCACCGCCTGCACCGTCTTCTTCGACAATAGCGAGAATTGCAGGCCGACCATCGCGGCCAGGGCGGCGAAGGCGATCATCAACAGCGGCGTCAGCAAGGCGGCCTCGAGCGACGTCACCGGCGCTTGCCCCGGCCCGCGCAGGAAATCGGCCAGCACAAACAGCACCAACGTGAACGTCGGCACGGCAATCAACGGCACCACGAAGCGGACCAGCCCCTGGAGCATACCAGCGATGATGTACTGGCTGGTCAATGGCGTGGACAACAGCAGCTCCATCGTCAGCGATTCTCTCTCGCGCGTCAGCGTGGTGGCGGCGGTGTTGGTCACCAGCAGCAGGATCACGGCCAACTCGATCCACACCACCACCAGCAACCACAG
>JAUWXH010000205.1 GCA_030616465.1 Planctomycetota bacterium
CCAACCCCGCGACCGTCATGGCGATCAGCCCTCCGGTGACCGGGAGCATGCCCGAACCGAACCGCTCCGCGCACGCCGGGCCGATGGCGAGCGTGAGCCCCATCCCTGCCGCGACCGCCACGCCTACCCAGGACAGCGCGTACTGGACGCTGCCGCTGGCCTGCCCCAAGCGTCGCCCGATGAGCACCACGCACGCGGACGAGCAAAACGCGCCCAGCCCCAACCGCGTGAGATCCGGGTCTGCCCAAGCGCCGAGCAACATGGGATATGGGAGCAGCAGCGCGGCGGCCGAGAGCAACAGAGCCAGCGGTGCGGTCTGCGCCGCCCACGGCCGTCTCAGGAGAACTCGTGCGAAGAGCAATCCTCCCAGCAGCGCACCCGTGAGCACGGTCGTCTGGACGCCCAGGGCACCAAACGGAAGCGGCCCGCCCGCCAGGAGCGACAAGAGCGCGGTTCCCGTAACCGTTGCGGCAAAGGCGGCCATTAGCAGCGGCAGGGCCTGCGCTGCGGCGCGCGACCGTGGCGGCTTCTGGACGTACCACGAGGCTGTGCCTGTTTCGCGGAACACCGAGAGCGCGCCGGCCAGGAATACGGCCAACGGGGCCAACAGCCCCAGTATGGGCCGCGACTCGATCCGGCCCGCGGCCACGCCGCCCAAGGCCGCGGCACTCAGGATGACTGCCCAGAGCTCGGCGACCTTGGTGTGCGGGGCGGTCACCAGGCGATGCCACCCGTGTAACGCGCTCAGCGCGGTGGTCGCCAACGCGCCGATCAGCACCAAGCCAAGGCAGGTCGGGCTCCACAGCAGCACGTGGGTCACGCCGGCGGGGTAGCAGAAGCGGTGCGTGAGGAATTGGCGGTAGGTTTCCAGCGCGGCGGTGCCGGCGTGACTCAGCACCCATAGCAGTCCGAGCACGAGGATCAACACCCCGGTGAGCGAAGCGGCGAATCCCAGGTCCGGTTCGTTGTTGGGGGTCGAAGCGTCTGCCGCGACGCGGTCCGGCTCGTCTTGGTCCGTGGGCCGGCGGTTGAGCCTTGCCAGCCGGCGGCGGATCACGCTCCGCGGGACCCACAACCCCAGCACGATGCCGACGCACAGTGCCGCTCCGGCGTAGGTTGCCGCCCGGGCCGGAGGCGAGACGTGATAGGCCAGTTCGCGCACCAGCGCGGTCAGCCCGAGCACCGATCCGAACACGCACAAGGCGGTGCAGGCATAGACCTGCCACAGAAGCGAGCGGGGGCCGGCTGGCCGTTCTCGCGAGCGCGACGCCGGACGCGGTCGCGTGGCGGCGGGTGGTCGGCGACTCGGCCGCCCGGCGCTCTTGGTGCGGCTTCGTTTGGGCACGTGGCGTGCCGCCGACCGCGCCGAGACATCGGCCGCGCTCGTATCTGGCGAGGTTGATGGCGAATCGGGCTCGGCAGCTTTCTTGGCGCGGTGCGTCCGGGACGGTTTACGCCGCGCGGCGGACCGTTGTCGCTTCTTACCAGAGTCGCGTCGTCGTCGCCGAGCCAAAGTGCCTCCTACCGCCGTGATCCAGTTGCACGAGTAAGTCTCCGTCCGTGGTGATGTCGAGGATGGTCCCGGTGAAGGACTGTCCGCCGTCTTGCAGTGTGACGTGTGCGCCCAGATCGTCGCAGCGCGATTTCCATGCGGTGCGGACCTGCTCCCATCCGCGGCTCTCCCGGGCGCAGGCGACCAGGTGCGCGTCGATTCGCCGGAGCAGCTCGCGGGCGAGCGTGGCGCGCTCGATGGGCTCGGCCGACTCGATTTCGAGTGAGGTTGCCTCGCCCGCCAATTCGCCTTGGAAGTGGCCCGGCTGCTGGAGGCAATTGATGCCGACGCCGATGACCAGCGCGCGGGCCGTGGGGTGCCCCGGCCTCGCCGTTCCGACGGGAGTGGATTCGGCCAGCACGCCGCCGAGCTTCTTCCCGCCCAGCGCCAGGTCGTTGGGCCAGCGCAGGGCGGGCTGACAGTCGGTGCAGGCGTCGATGGCCTCGCAAGCCGCCAGGGCGGCGAGCATCGCCGCGTGCGGGGCGGCTGGTGCGGTTTCCCCCGCCGATCCTCCCAGGCTGAGCGGCGAGTCCCCGGATTCGATCAGCATCACGCTGAGCAGGATGGAGGAGCCGCGCGGGGCCGTCCATCGGCGGCCCTGGCGACCGCGGCCGGCAGTCTGGTAGTCGGCGACGGCGACGGTCCCGTCGGGCAACGCCTGCGCCTGGGCCAGCAAGACCGCGTTGGTGCTGTCGATTTGGTCGAGGACCAGCACTTGTCGGCCGAGACGGTTGAGCGGACCGTTGGGGAAGAGGTCGTTTTCGGTCAGCGGACGATGCATGCCCACGCCCGTGCAGGAACCGGGGCCGCGCGATACGCGCCCCGCCTTTATAGTCTCGGCTCGGTCGCGGAGCAAGGCGGGTAGCGCCGCGTCGGCGTGCCACGCGTCGCATATACCCCCAACACGTCGAACAGCGTTGCCGGCACAACCCAGTTTGCCCCCCGCGGTAGTCTTACGGGCCGCTCACGGCCGCCAACCGACTTGCCCAACCTTTCCAGCACGTACGCAAGCGGAACCCAGCTTACCTCGCGGGTCATGTGTCGCACGCGGCAGCCCACACGGATCAGCAGCTTACGCAGCGAGCCGGGCGAGAAGAAGTAAAGATGTTCCGGCAGGTTGAAGAGATGCCAGCGCGGTCCGCTGAGCCGGGCGCAGAGGGAAGTGATATCGCCGGTGGATAGAGCCAGCACGCCGCCGGGGCGTAGTGCACCGGCCGCCTTCGCCAGTGCACCCAGTGGGTCGCGCAGGTGCTCGGCGACGTCCCAGAGGGCAACGCAGTCGTAGCGGTTCGGCGGGAGATCGAGCTGCTCGATCGGCGTGCACGTGACCGCGAGTCCGCGGGCGCGTGCCCGGTCGGCCGCGTGTGCGCTGACTTCACACCCGCCGGCCTCCCAACCCGCGCGCCCGGCCTCCTCGAGGAAACATCCCGTACCGCAACCGATATCGAACACTCGCGGGGTGGAGACCGTGCCGGGCACTGTGTCGCCCGGCCGCGCTTCGAGCACTCTGGCAATACGCCGGAGACGCGACCGGGCCATATGGCGTAGACCGGGTTCCAGCGACGCATAATCACCGTATCCCCGCTCCAGGTTGGCGGACTGGAAGTACTGGTGGTCGTAGAACAGCTTCGGTTCAAACGCCGGCCACGGCCACCATCCCAGCGCGCAACGTGGACAGCGCAGCAGCGGGGCCGCGTTCGACAAACGGAATGAGCGTCTCGGTTCGCTGTCGCAGATCGGACAACGGCGGGGCGCCGCCGAGGGACTCATGACGATGCCGTTGGGCGAGCCGCGGGTTGCTTGCGCACGTGATAGAGATGTTCCGGGGCCGGGTAGCTTCCGTCGCCACTCGACTGCACCCAACACCGCATGGCGTCTTCCATCGCTCGGCCGAGCTGGGCAAACACGGGGACGAATCGCGGCGTGGGGGTTGCGCCGATCCCCAGCAGGTCCTGGGTGACCACGACGTGGCCGTCGCAGGCCGGACCGGCACCACAGCCGATGACCGGCACGTCCACGGCCGCGACCACTGCCTGCGACGCCTCGTTGGGAACCGCTTCGAGCAGCAGCATGTGCGCGCCGGCGGCGACCATGCGACAGGCGTCGGAAACCACGGTCTTGATCGAAGCCTCGTCGCGGGCCTGGGCACGATAGCCGTCCGCCGAGCTCACGCTCTGCGGCCGCAACCCGAGATGAACGATCGTCTCCAATCCGGCCTGGGCCAGCTTGGCGACCAGCCGGTCGTGTTCCGCTGCCGCCTCGAACTTGACCGCGTCACAGCCGGCCTCGTCGCGGAAGCGGCGTGCCGCGGAGATCGCCGTCTCGTCGCTGACCATAGCTTCGTACGGCATGTCGCCGACGAGGTAGACGTTTGGGGCTCCGCGGCGGACGGCCTCGCCGAGCGTGATCATGAGCGTCAGCGGGACCGGGCGGGTGCTGGGATGCCCGAGGATAACGGTGCCCATCGAGTCACCGATCAGCAGGCTATGGACGCCGGCCGCCTGGGCCGCCGTCGCCGTCGGATAGTCGTAGGCCGTAAGCATGGCGAACTTGCGGCCCTCGGCCTTCATGTGGCGCAGGTGCCCGAGATTGATGCGCACGGGGCTCGAAGCGGGCATGGTCGTCACCTCTGTCGGTGGTCGTGCCGGGGCGATTCGCCGTGATCGTTCACCATCCGATAAGCCGGACGCACGCATCGCAGCGTCAACGTGCCGGGCCTGTTCGTTTGCCTCGCGGACACGAGGGCTATGATAACCGCGTCCCGGGACGGTTCCCAGCGCCGTGCGGCGGTCCGGTAACCGCCCGGTCGGGAAAAAGCGCCTAATCTCACGCCCGAACTCGCCGGTCCCGGCCAACGTTTCCCATGATTCTCTTGGAATGTGCCGCTACGCCGAACGCCTGTGGGGCGCGGTTTCACGGCATCGTGACCGGTCCGGTGGTGGCCAAGCGTCACAGTCTCGCTGGAAGCACAGGATGCCCTCGGGCAGGAACCGGGTGACATGAACAGCGACGCCGTTGACATCTGCGTCATCGAGGATGACCCGGCACAGAGAGCGTTGCTGGTTCAGCGTTTGCTGCGCCGGCAGTACCGGGTGGTCGAGGCCGAGGACGGTAAGCAAGGCCTGCGGCAGATCCGCCTTCATCGTCCGCGTGTCGTCGTCTGCGATCTGAAGCTGCCGGAAATGGACGGGATCGAGTTGTGCCGCCACGTGCGGGCCGACCCTCCGTTGGACGGCACCTACCTGATCATGCTGACCGCCTACGATTCCCGCGAGCGAAAGCACGCCGCCCTCAACGTGGGCGTAGACGACTACCTCTGCAAGCCCTTCGACGAGGAAGAACTGGCCGCCCGTATCCGCAACGGCCTGCGGATCTATCGGCTGCATGAACGCCTCCAGCACGCCGCGCTGACTGACGGCTTGACTGAGTTATGG
>JAUWXH010000331.1 GCA_030616465.1 Planctomycetota bacterium
CGACCCGCGCCGCGGTAAGGCCGACGCGCGCCGGAATAGGCAATTGTGTTTGAGGTCAGCGCAACAAGCAGCTTCGCCGCGGCGCACCAACTGCGCCTGCCCGACGGCTCCGCCGAGCCGTTGCACCGGCATAATTGGCGCGTGACCGTGACCTATGCCGGCAGCGTGCTTGACGAAATGGGCGTGCTCGTCGATTTCGATGCCCTGCGTGCCCGGCTCGACAGGCTGCTGGCCACGCTCAACGATCAGAATCTCAACACTCTGCCGGCCTTCGCCGAACGCAACCCCACCGCCGAAAACGTGGCCCTGCATATCGCCGAGCGACTGGCCGTCAAGCTGCCCGCCGCCGCGGCGCTCAAATGCGTCGAGGTCGAGGAGGCCCCCGGCTGCGTGGCCCGCTATTCCCCCCCGCACGAGGCCAGCTCGGACGACGAAGCGTCGTTCTGAGCGAGCGTAGCGACCGAAGGACCCGGTCCCATGCGACGAAAACCGCCCGCGTGCGAACCCCGATCCTTCGCTCGGCTCAGGATGACGCCGGTGAACGCGGGCTAAGCGCCGCTCGGCAGCGGCCGAAGCCGGCCCGCGAGCAGCGGATGTCGCCGGTAGTGCTCCATCATCCCCACGATGCGCTCGCGGACGATGCGGATGCACTGGTCACCACCGGCCTGGCGGATTTCTTCCGGCCCGTGCGGCTCCCCGTAGGCCACGATGATGGGTCTGGGCCGCGGGACCGGGGCCTGCCGCGGCCACGACTCGAACGCCCCGAGAATCAGCGTCGGTACGATCGGCACACCAGCCTTGCGGGCGATCAGCACCACCCCTGATTGCATCGCGTGTACGCGACCGTCGGGCGTCCGAGTCCCCTCTGGAAAGGCGGTGACCAGCGCCCCGCGTTTGAGCCGCCGCAGGGTCTCCTTGATCGCGCCGATGTCCGCCGTTCCGCGCTTGACCGGGAACGCATTGAGCGATCCGATCAGCCGCCGGAAGAACGCGTTGCGGAACAGCGTGTCGCGCGCCATGTAATGGCACTCGCGCCCCAAGGCGTGCGTCGCCAGCATCGGATCGAGGAAGCTCTGATGGTTGCAAACCAGGAGTACGCCGCCGCGCAGCGGCACGTTCCAACGCCCAAAGACGCGACCGCGCCAGAAAAACGTGTACAGCACATGGCAACCGGCGCGGCAGAAACGGTACCAGGGTCTCATGGCGACGGCGGCTCGGAATGCGGGCCGCGCCCGGGCTTGTCCGCTCCTGGACCGATCAGACCGGCACGGCGCAGGTGGGTCAGCACCAGCTTCACCACCTCACCGATCGACAGGGCCGTGGTATCGATGCGGATGGCGTCCGCGGGCTCCGTCAACGGTCCTGCGGACCGCTTCGCGTCGGTCCGGTCCCGCTCGCGAACATTGGCCAGCACCTGCTCCAACGTGACCTCCTCACCCTCGGCCCACAGCTCGTGCAGGCGGCGCTCGGCACGCTTGTTCACCTCAGCGTCCATGTAGAACTTGATGTCGGCACCGGGAAAGGCGACGCTGCCCTGGTCACGCCCCTCGGTGACGATCGAGCCCAGCCGCCGACCGATCTCCCGCTGCTTCTCAACCAGCACGCGGCGCACGCCGGGCGAGGCGGCAATGTGACGCGTGTGGTCGTTCACGCACATGGAGCGGATTTCCTCGGTCACGTCGCGTCCCCGCAGCGTCACCCGGATATGCGTCGGGCCGAGGTCGAGCTCGTAGTCTCCCGCGGCGGCAACCCGGGTGAGGGCCTCCTCGTCCCTCAGATCCACGCCGTCCTCCAACGCTGCCAGCGTGACCGCCCGGTACATCGCGCCCGTGTCCAGGTAGGGAATCCCCAACCGCGCCGCCACCTTGCGCGCCGCAGTGCTCTTACCCGATCCGGCTGGCCCGTCGATGGTGATGATCATCGCATTACGGCGGCTACATCCCGTGTGTTCTCCCACGTGTCGGGCGGATTATAACGCCGCCCGCCGACCGGTGTGGAACGGTCGGCGGGCAAGCGAGTCTTTTCGCATCGGGGAAAACGCGGGTGGGATCACTACCGGCAGGCTTCGACCGCGCTGTCGGCCAACGCCGGCAACGCCATGGTCTGCGGCGGGGACTCCTGCACCCACCGCTCCACCGCCGCCAGCACCTGCTCGACCGCAACGTCATCCATGCAGCTCGGTGAGCGGTCGCACGAGCGCCGGTAACATGGCGAACACGCCAGGCGCGTGCGGATCTTCGTCCCCCGGCCGTACAGATCGATCTCCTGTGCGCAGGTTGGGCCGAACAGCCCTACGACCGGCACCTCGCAGGCAATCGCCACATGCAGGGCCAGCGTGTCACCGGTCACCACGACGTTGCAACGCTCGACCAACGCGGCGAAGTCCAGTTCGCTGTGGTCGCAGCCCGGGTTGCGCACCGCCGGGCAGGCTGCGGCGATCCGCCGGTTCCGCTCCACCTCCTCCGGCCCGCCCAGCAGAACCACCGTCCGGGCCTGGTGCGTCACCAGCCTGTTCGCCAAAGCGATGAACTTCTCCACCGACCAGGTCTTGTTGGCGAAGACGTGTCCGGCACCGGTGTTGAGCCCGATGACGGTCTCGTTCGGCTCGATACCGAGCGACTGCCACAATCGCGCGGCCCATCGTCGATTTTCCGGCCCGGGATAAAGCCGATAGCCCTGCCCGCCATAGGAGAGCCCCACCGCCTCATAGATGAGCTGCTGGTAGCTCTTGTCGTTGTGGTGGAACTTCAGGTCGTCGTCCAGCCCCAGCCGGAAGTACGCCACACACGCGGAATTGAGCGGGAAGACCGTGCCGTACGTGCTCAGCCCGATCCCGCGCTTCTCGGGCGCGTCAACACGCATTGCCAGCGCCGCCGGCCCGGGCTCCTTGTCCAGGCTCAGGCACAGGTCGAACTGTTCGTGCTCGAGGTGGCAGATCGTCTCGGCGTCGAACGGCAACAGCCGATCAATCAGCGGATGGTTCGCCAGCATGCGCACGCCATTCGGTCGCGTCACCCAGGTGATGTGGCTATTCGGCCAGGTGTCTTTCAAGCCGGGCAGAATCGCGCCGGTGCGAATCACGTCGCCCAGCGCCGCCAGCTTGATGATCAGGATGCGGCGACCGGGCGGGGCGTAGAGACGGCAAGCGGACGGGCAGACCCCCTGGACACCGACCGCGCAGGGACGCTCGCCGCGGTAGTGCCGACAGTCCAGCCGCAACCGCGGCTCGAGCTCACAACACGCCGGCAAGGCGTAACCATCTCGACCAGGATCGGACGTCGCCATCAGCACTTCCTGGTCGCCGGACGCGACCTGGAGAGAAACGTCCACAATCCTTCACGCGGTGTTTTCTTCGGACGGCTCGGGCAACCAGCTTAGCTGGTGGAAGCCGCGGCGATCACGCGCACCGCCGTGGCGGCGACAGGAGCCAGCTTTTATCGGAGCAAGCGCGGTCTTTGCCGTGACGGCCCGGGCCGACCCTTGCCCTCGCCCGGGTGCCTCCCTCAGCGACCGCCAAGCCCCCGCGCGGCCGGCGAGTCCTTCATCGGCAACTGTGTGCGGTGGATGCCGTCAAAGGCCGCCAGCGCCCACACGGCCGTCTTGTACGCATAGTCCAGGGTGATGAACTCCGGCCGGCCGCGCTGCCTAATCCACT
>JAUWXH010000012.1 GCA_030616465.1 Planctomycetota bacterium
CTCCGGCGTAACCGCCTCTACCGGATCTCCAAGTCGAACGGCATGAAGCAGCCGACGTGCTCGCGGTGGAGCATGACGGCGTTGCGCAGCCCGTTCATGATCTGGCGCAGCTTCTCGGGGGCCAGGCCGCGGAGCAGCGGCAACGCAGCCTTCGTCAACGGATCGCTCACCAGCGGCCGCGACAGCCGGATCTCCCATTCGTCCTCGGTCTCCTGGTCGAGCAGCGCCTCGAGAATCTTCTCGAAGAACTCCTTCCGCTCCGGCAACGTGTAGATCTCGTACTCGGCCAGATCCACCTTTTCAGCCGCGAACTTGACGGCATCGGACAGCCCGCCGAGCTTGTCGATCAGCCCGTGCTCGAGCGCTTGTTTGCCGGTGTAGACGCGCCCGCCGGCGAGTTGCTCCAGGTCGCCTTTGATCCGGTCGCCGCGCGACTCCATCACCCGGGCCTTGAACTGCTCATAGACCGAGTTGATGTACTCGGTCATCCAGGCGCGCTCGTCGTCGTTCCAGGGGCGGTTCATGCTCCCTAGGCCGGCGTGTTTGCCGCGGTCGAACTCGGTCGTGGTGATTCCGAGTTTTTCCTCCATCAGGCCTTTCCAGACGAACTTGCCGCCGACGACGCCGATCGAGCCGGTGATGGTCGTCTCTTCGGCAAAGATGGTGTCGCCGGGGATGGCGACGTAGTAGCCGCCGCTGCCGGCCACGCCGCCCATGCTGACGATCAGGGGCTTCTCCTTGCCGCAGCGGGTGGCGGCTTCCCAGATGATGTCACTGGCCAGGGCGGATCCGCCGGGCGAGTCCACCCGCACGACGACCGCCTTGATGCTTTCGTCCTGGCGGGCCTGCTCGAACGCGGCGCGCAGGGTGGTACTGCCGGCCGTGCTGCCGCCGAAGAGGAAGCTCGGCTCACTCTTACCGACCATGATCAGGCCTTCGATGTAGATCAGCCCGATGCCCGGCTTGGGGGGCGCCGAGACCTCTTCCGTGAAGCTGCGGAAGAGGTCCATGATTTTCATGAACGGCTCAAACGGGTTCGACCCGTCGCCGAAGTCGAGGTCCAGCTTTTTCTTCTCGCCGTACTTCTTGATGACTTCGACGTCCTTGCCGAACTGCTTGTGGATCATCTGCTTGAACTCGGGGAACGAGCCGACCGCGTCAACCAGCTTGTGCTCCAAAGCCTGCTCCGAATCGAGCGGGGCGGCGTCGATCGCCGCCTTCACCTGCTCGGCCGACAGGCCACGCCCCTCCGCCAGCAACTGCACGAACCGCTCGAAAATCCCGTCCAGCAGCCAGTTGATCTGCTCGGCGGCCTCCTTGCTCGGCTCAGTGCGGGTGAAGGGCTCGAGCGCACTCTTGTAAGCGCCGCAGTGCATCATGTCGGCCTCGACGCCGATCTTGTCCAGCAAGCCCTTGAAGAACGTGGCCTCGGCGTGCAGGCCGACCGTGCCCAGCACGCTGTGCTCGGCCAGGGTGATGTGATCGGCGGCGGCGGCCAGGGCGTAGCTCGCGTTCCCAGCCCAGTCCATGTAGCAATAGACCTTCTTGCCGCTGTCGCGGAACGCCTGCAACGCCCGCGTCAGCTCCTCGACCTGGGCAAGGCCCACCGCCGGCTGCTCCACGATCATGATGACCCCGTCCACGTCCTGGTCAGCGGCGGCCCGCTCGATCATGCTGATCCAATCACGAAGCGTCTTGAGCTTCGGCTGTCCGAACAGGACGGCAAGATCCATCTCATCTGTGGGAGCCTCGAGGACCGGGCCGTCAAAACGCAGCCGCAGGACATGTTTCTGTGCGAACGCCACCTGCGGCAATATCATCGTCACGCCGACGATCAGAACTGCCCCGTACACGTACTTTCGAAGCGTCTTGCTCATGAGTGCAGCCTCCTTTGAGAGAGTAATGGTTGGTGTAGTCACTGCGATCCTCGGTAGATTCTTGAGGCGCCTAACCGAACCCATCATGAAGAGCCGCTGGCTTCAGCCTGCGCGGCGCCGCGCGGACTGAAGTCCGCGGCTCCTCGCCTTTTGCTAGGCACTCTTAACCTTTCTCCGTTCATCGATGCGTATGCTAACCGGTTCCTGCCGGATGCGCCATTATAGATGCGGGCCTCGTTTCGAACGGCAACCGCCCGCGCACAAGCTCCCCTGTCTCTCCATGCGCCAACCGACCGCCGGGCGCCTCATGCCCGGCTGCGTTAAATTCGGCCGGCGGACGCCGATATTCCCGCCACCCGGATCAGAACCCCACGCGCGAGCGCAGGGCCTCCTGAGCGCCGCCGTTCCGCCCCGTGGCGGATGTAGCGTCTGCCCCCCGCCAGAGCCGCCGCGCACCCCGTACCCTGTGCCAGCGGGTGCATGACGGTTTCGGCGGAGGTCCCAGCCCCGCGAGGGGCGCTAGTCAGTAGCCGGGGGCGTCAGCCCCCGGAAAACAGCGTCGCGGACGCCAAAGCCCCGAAGGGCCGAAAGACGCCCTACTGTCGCCCCGCTGGGACTCGGGGAAACGCGTCACCCTCACCCCGGGGGCTCACGCCCCCGGCTACCAACTGCCGCCCGTACCGGGCTGAACACCGCCACCGAGAGTGTCAGGCGCCCTGCGCCAACCGACTTTGCCGTTGAGTTTGGCGCGGCCCCCTGGTATCCTACAAGTTGCACATCCGCTCGGCGTCGCCAATCGGCGTCGAACGCGAAGGAAGCGATGTAGGGTGCGTCCTTGACGCACCAATCTGCTCGGCAAGAGAGGAGGAGCACCACATGTTCACGCACATCCAAACTCGTAGGCCCGTGCTGCTGGCCGCGGCGTTTGTCGCGCTCGGATTGATGGCAGCAACCGCCAACGCCGACACGATCTACGTCTGCTGGGACGGCAGCGGGGATTATCTGACCATCCAGGAAGGCATCGACGCGGCCTCCGATGGCGACGAGGTGGTCGTCTGCGACGGCACCTACACCGGTCCTGGGAACAAGGACCTAGACTTTCACGGCAAGGCCATCACGGTCCGCTCAGGCAACGGACCGGACAACTGCATCATCGACTGCGAAAACGACGGCCGTGGGTTCGACTTCCACAGCGGCGAGACTCCCGACGCGATCGTGGATGGGTTTACGATCCGGAATGGATACGTGACCGTGGATGGCCCCGGCTCCAACCTCGGTGGTGCTGTCTGCTGTCGCGAAAGCGACCCCACCATCATAAACTGCGTGATCACGGATAACACCGCCTCAGGCGGAGGGGCCCTCGGTGGTGGCGTGTACTGTTTTGCCAGCAGCCCGACGATTGTCGATTGCACTATTGTGTGGAACAGCGCCGGCAATTGGGGTGGTGGTATCTACTTGAACGGCTGCAACCTGGCAATTGTCGGCTGCGTAATCGCGGGAAACACAGCGCTCCGGGGCGGCGGTGTCGGCTGTTGGGACAGCGGTACAACGGTCCTCAACTGCACGATCGCCGGGAACCTGGCGACCCAGTCAAGTTACGCGAACCACGAAGGTGGCGGCGGCATTTGGGTCAAAGACAACAGTATCCTCACGATCGCAAACTGTGCCATCGTCCAGAACACCACGTATTCGAAGGGCGGGGGAATATGCTGCTTGTGGAATCATGCGGGGGAATTGACGGTCGCCAACTGCACCGTCAGCGGGAACACTGCGTACGATTACAATGGCGACGGTGACGCCGGTGGAGGAGTTCGCTGCAGCCATGCCGTGATCACCAACTGCATCATGTGGCATGACTGGCCTCAGGAAATCTTCACACCTTACCCCGACTTGGTCGCGGTAACTTACAGCGACATTGAGCGCGGTTGGCTGGGTGCCGGGAACATCGGCGTCGATCCGCTGTTCGTCGATCCCGATGGCCCTGACCAGAATCCTGCCACGTGGTGGGACAACGACTATCACCTGTCAGCCGGCTCGCCCTGCATCGACGCGGGCTGCAATGGAGGCGTCCCGCGTGACTCCGGCGACCTCGACAACGACGGCGACATGGACGAGATCACGCCGCTCGATTTGGACGGCGAAGGACGCTTCTTTGACGATCCAGAGACGCCGGACACCGGCTGCGGCTTCGTTCCGATTGTCGACATGGGTGCCTACGAGTTCGGCGACGCCGGCCCGCAGCCTTGCCCCGGCGACATGGACGGTGACCGGGACGTGGATCACTCCGACCTCGGCATCCTACTATCGCTTTGGGGAGCAACGGACGAATGCGACCTGGACTGCGACGGTGATATCGATCAGGGTGATCTCGGCATCCTGCTGGCCCACTGGGGCGAGGGGTGTCCGTAGCAGTTTCGTAGGGCAGGTGGGGCGGAGCGCGATCTGCCGGCTTCGGCCGGATGAACCGTGATTCTCGCGAAGCGTTGGACATAAAGGAGGAGCGGAAATGAAATCACGAGGCGTCGTTGTTCAAGCGTTGGGTGTAAGCCTGTTGGCAGGTGTGCTTATTGGAGCTGCGACCGGCAAAGCCCCACCGGATCGGCAATCGCCGCACGATTCTCGGCACACCTACAGCATTCGCGCGTTACAGGGCGAGTCTGACGGCTGGGCTTATCGGGCGGGCGGACCAATGGGTCGCGGCACACCCGACCCTCGGCGCGGGCTCGTCGAGGAGTGGTTCTACGACACCGCCGCCCCGTGTCTGTCGGCCGTGCGGATCGCGGACGTGGATGGCAACGGAGTCAAGGACATCGTCGTCAGCACCTACGATCCGGTTAATCCATACAGCGCCGGGCGCGTATATGTGATCGACATCAACGGCAACAATCTGCCTGGCTGGCCGGTCACGACCGTCGGCCCCATCCCAGCCAGCCCCGCCATCGCCGACATTGACAACGACGGCGACATGGAGGTGATCGTGGGCAGTTGGTCCCGGGCCTATGTGTGGAACCACGATGGCACGGACTACCCCGGCTGGCCGAAGTACACAGGATCGTACAATTCGCCGACCGTTGCCGACGTTGATGACGACGGTGACCTGGAGATCATCTACACCACGACGAGCAAGAGGCTCTATGTTTGGCACCACGACGGCTCGACGCTGCCGGGGTGGCCCTACGTCGCGCCCGAACTGGTGGGGTCTGCCGCTGTTGCGGATGTTGACGGCGACGGGGTCCTCGAGATCGCGGCCGGCACCTACGAAGGGCCGGTGGGGCCTGATCCGTTCGAGGTTTACGTTTGGGAGATTGACGGCTCCGTGGTTCCCGGGTTTCCGGTCTCCACCTCCGGCGTGGTCAAGGCCGCCGTGGCGCTAGGAGATATCGACGCCGATGGTGAGGTAGAGATTGTCGCCACCGCCTACCACACCTCCAATAATGACTACCTCTATGTCTGGGACGCACAAGGCAACCTCGAAGCCGGCTGGCCCGTGCGGGCCACGTACATCCGGCTGTCGTCGCCCGCGCTGGGCGATCTCGACGGCGACGGGGATTTGGAGATCGTCATCGGCGGGCTGTACCCCACCGATTTCATCGAAGAACTGTCTGCGTTCCACCATGACGGGAGTGCCGTAGCCGGTTGGCCGGTCATTCTGGAGCATTCCGGTTCCGCCGGGAACATCAACTCCTCGCCTGTCATCGCGGATATTGACGGGAACACGGACCAGGTGGAGGCTGTCGTCAAGGTCTCCAACTACTTCTTCGCGGTGCATGCCGACGGGACGCTCGTGGATGGGTTCCCCTACTATCTTTCGGACGACAATCACAGCGGCACGTTCTCGCCCTCGCCGGCGGTGGGCGATCTCGACGACGACGGGGACGTGGAGTACGTGTTCGTCTCCAACCACGGGAAGATCGCGTTCTTCGACGAAGACTACAGCTTCTCGGAGGAGTTCGCTTTCTGGCCCATGTTCAAGCACGATCCGCACAACACGGGGTATCTGCCCCCGGCGAGCCAGGAAGGTGATTTGAACGGCGACGGTTGCGTCGATCAGGCGGACCTGGGCATCCTGCTGGGCGACTGGGGCTGCACCGGCGGGGACTGCCCGGGCGACGCCGACGGCGACGGCGATACGGACCACTCCGACCTTGGGGTCCTGCTAGCCCACTGGGGCGAGGGGTGTCCGTAGACGTTGAGGCTTGTACGGGCGGTGCCCCCGCCACCCCCTACAGGCGGGGCCCTTCCGTCATGCGCAACACGGGTGGCAGGTCTCGTTCCTCGGCCTGCCCCACTGCGCCGCCCTATTGCGTTTCTCACGCGCACGCTAGCATGAGCAACCGCCGGAGAGCACAATGTGCGTGTGCCCTTGGTTTTGGAAAGGGAGCAGAAGAGTGCTCAGAAACACGCGGCTCGCCGTGGCGACTCTCGCCGCTCTGTCGTGTCTGCCGGCAGGCTGCACGCACGGAGCCCGGCCGGCTTCGGCAGATCGCCTGGGCGAACAAGCGCAAACCATCGAGCAGTACTGGCCGAACGGGAAGCTGCGGCTCCGCAAGCAAGTGCTGAAGACCCCCGGCGGCGCGCTCGTCAACCATGGTGCCTACACGCGCTGGCACGATAACGGCCGGAAGGAATACGAAGGCGTTTACGTTGACGGCGAGCTCGAGGGGGTCGAGACAACCTGGCACAAGAACGGGCAGAAGTGGATCGAGGCCCACTACGTCGGCGGCAAGAAGCACGGCCCGCGCTACATCTGGCACGAGACCAGCACAAAGATAAAGGAAGAGCACTACGTCAATGGCAAGCCCCATGGCACTTGGACGGTGTGGAGCACCAGCGGCAGGATAAGGTCACAGCAGACCTTTGAGGACAACACCGCCAACCCGTGAACCGCCGGAGCACCCACCCCGCGCCCGGGTCCGCATCAGTCCGGCGGGTAGCGGAGCCAATCCCCGTTGAGAAAAGGGTGGGTCATCGTTGCAGGATAGCCCGCCAAGGCGTCGCTACTTCGTGATGAAAGCGGGCGGTGCCTACCTCTGTAGCGCCGCCCCGTCGAATGAATCCACGACGCAAGCGCTGCTATCGCGGCCGGACTGCTGTACAATGTGGGCGTGGTCGAGGCCGCGTTCAAGGACATGAAGAACTACATCGCGTTCGGCACACGGGACGCAGCCAATCTGCGCGCCTTGGCTGCGCACGTGCGTCCCCATTTGCCCGCCGTCGTGGCGCGTTTCTTTCGGGAAATCCAGCGTCACCCACGCACCCGCGGGGTGCTGCGTGAGGGGCCGGAGCAGGTGCAGCGACTGCGGGAGGCCCTGACCGAGTGGCTCGAATCGCTCTGCTGCGGACAGTACGACACGGAGTACTGCCGGCAGCACGCGCAGATCGGTCGGGTTCACGCACGTGTCGGGCTGCCGCAGCACTTCATGTTCACCGCCATGGAAGTCGTTTGGCAGGAGCTCAGCCAGGCGGTCCGGCAGGCCGATCTTCCCGACGCCGATGCCAAGCTGCGCGCGCTGCACAAGCTGCTCACGCTCGAAACCGGCATTATGCTCGAGAGCTACCGGGAGAGTTACGCGGCGGAAATCCGGCAGTTCGAGCGTAACGCCGTCCGGGAACGGCTCACCCAGGCCGAACAGCTCGCCCAGATCGGGCACCTGGCGGCTTCGCTGGCGCACGAGATCAAGAATCCGCTGGCCGGCATCAGCGGTGCGATCCAGGTGATCCGCGACGG
The DNA here is from genome assembly GCA_030616465.1 of Planctomycetota bacterium. GTDB lineage: Bacteria > Planctomycetota > Phycisphaerae > UBA1845 > Fen-1342 > JAUWXH01. The sequence continues at coordinate 7,606 of JAUWXH010000012.1, forward strand.
GATGGATCTGGAGGATCAGTGGCGGCCGATCCTGGAAGAGGTTCTGCGGCAAACCAACCGGCTCGACGGGACGGTCAAGGATTTGCTGGTCTATGCTCGTCCGAGGCCGCCGCGTTTCCAGCGCTGCAAGCTCAATCGTCTGGTCGAGCGCGTGCTGACGGTCTTGCGCCGCGAGCCCGATTTGCAGCGTGTGCGCGTTGAGTACATCAACAGTCAGCAGTTGCCGCTGTACGGGGATGAGGCGCAGATCGAGCAGCTCGTGATGAACCTACTGCACAACGCGGCCCACGCGTCGCCGGACGACGGCCTGGTGCGCGTGCTCACCACCTCGAATGCGGACGGGCTTCGGCTGGTGGTCGAGGATCAAGGGCAGGGGATGGATCAGGAGACGTGTCAGCGCGCGTTTGAACCCTTCTTCACCACCAAGGCCAGGGGCACCGGCCTGGGGTTGCCGATCTGCCGGAAGATCGTGGGCGCCCACGGCGGTACGATCTCGATTCGCAGCGCGGTCGGGCAAGGTACGACGGTTACTGTTCGGCTACCGCGTTATCCGCCGGCCACCTCAGGAGGGTCGGATGATGACCATTCGCGTACTGATCGTTGAAGACGAAAGTCTGATCCGCTGGTCGCTGCGGCAGAAATTCGAAGAGCGCGGCTACCGGGTGGCCGAAGCGGAGGACGGTCGGTCCGCGACCCAGGCGCTGGATACCGGCACCTATGATTTGATCATGCTGGATTACAAGCTGCCCGACCTGACCGGGCTGGAGCTGTTGCGTCGCATCCGCAAAGTGGATGATGAGGTCGTGGTAATCATGATGACCGCCTATAGCACGATCGAAAGCGCGGTCGAGGCGATCAAGCTGGGGGCCTTCGACTACATCACCAAGCCATTCCAGATGGAGCAGTTGTTGTTCACGGTCGACAAGGCCCTCGAAACCACCAAGCTGCGCCGCGAGGTGCGCGAACTGCGCCGACATCTCCAGGAAGAGTACGGCGACGACAGCATCCTCGGGCAGCACCCGTCGATGACCAAACTGCTCGAGATGATCAACCAGATCGCCAAGACGGGTGTCTCCACGGTGCTGCTGCGAGGCGAGACGGGCACCGGGAAGGACCTGGTGGCGCGGGTGATCCACCGCAATTCCGAGCGGGCCGCGCACCCGCTGGTCAACATCACCTGTACCGCGCTATCCGAATCGCTGCTGGAAAGCGAGCTGTTCGGGCACGAGCGTGGGGCATTCACCGACGCCAAAACGCAGAAGAAGGGCCTGCTGGAGCTGGCCGACGGGGGGACTATTTTTCTCGACGAGATCGGGGACATGCCGCCGGCCTTGCAGGCCAAGCTACTGCGGTTTCTGGAGGAGCGGAAGTTCCGCCGCGTCGGCGGCACCAAGGAAATCACCGTAGACGTCCGCGTGATCGCCGCCACCAATCGCGACATCGAGAAGGCCATCGAAGAGGGCAAGTTCCGCCGCGATCTGATGTACCGGCTGAACGTGGTGACGGTCGTGCTGCCGCCGCTGCGCGCCCGCGGAGACGACATCCGCCTGCTCACCCAGCACTTCGTGGCCCGCTTTATGCGGGAGTTCAAGAAGCCGGTCACGCGCGTGAACGAGCCGGCGTACGAAAAGCTGTACAACTACGGTTGGCCCGGCAACGTGCGGGAATTGCGGAACGTGATCGAACGGGCGATGCTGCTCTGCAAGCGTGACGAGCTGGGGCAGGACGACATTGTCCTGGGACGCGCCGAGCAGCAGCCGTGGATCTCGGACCTCGAGCACTTCGCCCTGCCGCCCAACGGCTTCGACTTCGAGAAGCTGCGCAGCCTGGAGCGGCAGTTGCTGCGTCAGGCGCTGGCGCGCACGAACAACAATCAGAGCCGGGCCGCCAAGCTGCTCAACCTCTCGCGCGACCGGCTGCGCTACCGGCTCCAAAAGCACGGACTGCTGTGAACGCCCGCGGTGATCGGGGTGTCAATCACATTACCCAGTTTCCAGGTGTGAACGCACCCGCTCCACCAGGCGCTCCATGTCGCTCCGGCGGTGCAACGCGAAGAAGTACTCGCGGTCGAGCGCAATGCGGTCTTGACGCCATTGTTCTTCGAGCTGCCGGGCGCGCCGCTCGACATCGTCCACACGCGCGGGGTCGCGACGGAGCAGCTCGTCGTTCAGGCGCCGGATTTCGTGAAAGACTCTCGCCCGGGCAGCATGATCGTGTGATCGGGTCGCTTTCAGCGCAGCCGATTCGTGAATCAGCTTCTCGCGGTGGCGTAACAGATCCTTGGGGAGATCCGGCGAATAGCGCTGCGGGTTGTAGCGGATGTCCCGGCTCGCCCGCCGCGCGGCTCGAACGTCCCCCTGCGAAACTCCGTGTTGCGGCAGCGGCAAGTGCATCGTGGCACTGACGCAGCACATGGGGGCCAGCTCGACGCCGAAGAAACGATGCACGAAGTCCTCGGTCATCCGGTCGTACTTGGCTCCGCCGATGCCGTGGATGAACAGATCAGCCAGCAGCAGCCGGGCGAACGCCGAGAGGGTCAGGGCGCGCAGGCGGATGTGCCAGCCGTCCGCTTCGATCGGCCATAGATCTTCGTGGCATTCCACACGCGTGAGGCGCACTTTCGGCAAGAGGTCAATCGGTTCATTGTCTGCGAAGAATTCCATGGCATCGCCCTGGTCGGCGACGTAAAGCCGGCGCCGAGCCTGCCCGCGCCGCGAGACCCAGAACGGCAGCTCCGCGCGGTCCGGGCCGACATGCAGCGGTGGTGCAGGACGATGCACGTTGCGCACCCCATAGCGCTGTCGATAGGTAAGCTGGGCCTGGTTGTAGTGTGCGGCGAAAGCCGGTGCGCGCAGTGCCAAATGCGCGACGAGCGCGCGGAACTCCGGCGTCGTGCAAAGTCGCGAGGCGCGCAGGCTGCGCGCCTGGCCGAGGCCCAACGTCTTCTCCACCGCCGCGTGCGCACCGCTCATGCCGTCGCAGAAACCTGGCTTGAGCCTGGCGGCTGCGAGCCAGCCGTCCGCAAAGGCCGGCAGCAACGAATCGCCAGACCCGCTCCACAACGAGCGCACGCGGGCAAAGAAGGCCGCCCATTCTTCTGGGCCGACGTCGCGCTGCCACTCCGACGGCAATCGCGGATCGCAGCCCGGAACGTCCATGAACACCCGCTTAAGCTGATTGCCCTCCACGCGCGGCACCGCGAGTTGCCGTGACTTCGGTACGTCGGAATCGACGGTGAGAAACACGGTCACGCCGCCCACGCCGGCGGCCAGCGCGTCGGCGGCGATCGTCTTCGCGAAGACCCCCGCGTGTCCGAACCCCGCCTGGTGGCCGGTCAGAATCAGCGGGCCGGCCAGATCCAGTCGGCGTCGCAGCCGCGCGCGCAGCGCGCCTAGCGTCGTGTCGAGAATGGGGACGGCGTCGTATCCCGCCGCGGCATCCCGCGCCAGACACGCACGAACGCCCGCGGCGTCCGGCTCGACCAAGACGCCGTAGTGCTCTCGCGGCACCACCAGCCGCCGCGAGTCGATCATGCACTTTGCTGAAGCCGGCATAAGGCGCGTGTCTGCTGGGCGTCCAGCGCGAGCGGCGCACGCTCAAGTTCGCGTGTGAACACGTCCAGGTAGTGTTGCAGACGGGCCGCCGGTTCATCCAACGCACCGCCGAACGCGCGCTTCTCATCGAGGTAAATGCGGCGGACGGGGATTTCACGCACACGCAGCCCGGCTCTGACACACTGCACCCAAAACTGCAACGGAAAGGCGTAGCCCGGTTCGTCCAGACGCAGCCGCTGCACTGCCGCAACCCGCTGCGCCTTGAACCCGCAGAACGAATCGGTCAGCCGCAGGACGAGAATCTGCTCGATCAGTTCGCAGATCGTGCGGTTGATGCGGCGGCGCTGCTTGGGCGGCGGATCGTCGTCGGGATGCGCAACCAGATAGCGCGACCCGCTGATCACGTCCGCCCGATCCCGCCGTGCTTCGGCCACGAACTCCGGGATCTGCCCCGGCTCATGCTGTTCGTCGCAGACAAGGGTGATGACCCAGTCGTAGCCGCGCGCGGCGGCGAAGCCGAACGCGTCGATCAGGCTCTGGCCATAGCCACGGTTGCCAGAGTGCGTAATGGTGTGCACCTGTGGATATGCGGCCAGCAGTCCCGCCGTCGCGTCAGTCGAGCCGTCGTTGACGACCAGGATGTGCTCGGCGTGGCGCGTCACGGCCGCCAGCACGCCGGGCAGGTAGCGCTCTTCGTTGTACACTGGAATCGCCACGAGGTACTTCAATGTCGCTCTCCGCGAAGTCGGCCCGCCTGCTTTCGAGCGTACGGGGAACACCCAGTCGATGATTCTTTCCCCCACTAGGCGGTCTGTCAAACACGCCGGTCGTCCAGCAGGCTGAGCGCGTCGTTGGCGATGCGGGCCGCGGCGCCCGGTTGAGCGACCGCCCGGGCCGCCTTGCGCAGCCGTCGCAAGCGGACTGGGTCAGCCAGCGCCTCGTTCACGCGGTACCCGAGCATACGCATGTTGTTGACCCTGATCCCCGCGCCGTGCTCGAGCACGTAATCGCTGTTACGCTCCTCCTGCCCAGGAATGGGGTTAACCACCACCATCGGTGCCCCGCACGCCAGCGCTTCCGCGACGGTCAGTCCGCCGGCCTTGCTCACGACCAGGTCTGCCGCTGCCATCCACTCGTGCATGAGGTCTGTATAGCCGAGCACGTGGACCGGGCAGTCGGAATCCGAGGTCAGCCGTTCCAGGCGCCGCCGGAGCTTCTCGTTGCGACCACTGATAACCACGATCTGCACGTCGGCGTCGATCGACATCAGCTCGCACAGGGCCTGCTCGGTGGAGCCCACGCCGAAACCGCCCGCCAGCAGCAACACCATCGGCCGCGCGCGATCAAGTTGGCAGCGCTGCCGAATCTTGCGACGATCAGCGGGCTGTTCGAAACCTGAGCGAACGGGGATCCCGGTGACGAGCACCTGGTCGGGATCAACACCCCAGGTTGTCAGGTAGGCCTTCCCTTGCTCGCTGGCGGTGTAGTAGCGTTCGGTCGGCGGATGCACCCAGATCCGATGCGTCTCGAAGTCCGTCGTGACCGTAACTTGGGGGCAGTCCAAGCGTCGCGCACGGCGCAGGTACGCGACGATCTCGGCCGGCAGATAGTGCGTGTTTACAATCAAGCGCGGCCGGCTGCGGACCAGGTAGCGCATCGTGCGGTGGGCGTTGAGATTCTGGAAACTGCGCCGCAGGGCGTCGCGCAGATGTCGATCGGGTCGATCCATCGCGTCGTACAGCATGCCCATCACGACCGGCGCATGGTTGACGATCGCGATGTAGCCGCCCGCGTACAGTGTGCGAAAGAGCGCGCTGGTGCTGTGAAGTACGTCGTGGACCTCAATCTGTGCATGCGGAGCCTGCGCGCGGAAGGCCTCCCGCAGGGCACCGGCCGCCATCATGTGCCCGGCGCCGGTGGAGGCGTAGAGGATCAGGATGGGTCTCTTGTCTCCGTTCATGCCGACCCCGCCCGGCCAGACTCTTCCGCTTCTCGTCGCGGCTTTGCCAGCCGCCGCGACGCAAGCTCGGCCAGCCGAGTGAGCGATTCTCGCGCAGCTTGCAGGCCGACGTCCGCCGCCACCCGCGGGGCACAAACGAAATCCAGCCCGACCGGCAGCCGCGCGCGCGTGAGGCGGAAGGCCTCGCGCAGGATGCGCTTGAGGCGGTTGCGGCGAACGGCAATGCCGTGCTTGCGGCCCACGATCATCCCGAAGCGCGAGACCTCCAGCCGG
>JAUWXH010000563.1 GCA_030616465.1 Planctomycetota bacterium
CTCAGATCTAGGCAATGACCCTGATGACGCCTACCTGACCCTCGAGGACCTGGAATACAGCGTCACCCCGATAGCCAGCAACGACGGCCTGGAGACGTACGAAGCCTCGATCGAACTGGACCAGCAGATCTCGTTGGCGCCCGGACACTGGTACTTCGGCACGCGTCTGGTCGGGGATCCGGATGTCGGGCTGGGCCGCAACTTCTCGGCCGCCGCGACCCAAGTCAACCCCGACGGCCAAACCGCGGGCTACTTCTGGGGACCGATCTTCGGGGTGTCGGAATGGCTCCCCGTGGAAGACCTACCCTTTGTTGCCGAACCACGCGACTACGCCTTTCAGGTCCACGGCTACGTCATCCCGGAGCCGAGCATCGTGGCGTTGTTGGCGGTCGGTGGCATGTTGGCCCTGCGTCGCCATAAGTAGAAGCGGCGACTCGGCGGGCGTCCGCTGAGGCGGCCCGCCACACAGAACACCTACAGTAACGCGCGCAGTATAGCTGGATACCGACGGGCACCCGGAGCCCTCGGTATCCGCTTTCGTCTGCGAACCTGCAGGGCCGTTGAAGAAAGCTGCGGCACCGGGTGGTCACGCTCGGGCCGGTCGCGGCGGGAGCGGAATCGGCCGTACGCCGAGTAGGGCGCGGGCATGCTCGAGGGGGATCAGATATTCGGTAGGGTCGGCGGCCTGCTCGAGACGCTCAAAGGACCACGCGTCCTGCAGGTGAAACGGGCCCACCGCCTGTCGGGTCAGGGAGGTCAGGCAGCCCCCGCTGCCCAGACGCTGCCCGAGATCACGGACCAGCGCCCGGACGTAGGTCCCGCGACCACAGGCCAGCTCAAACTCCACCACCGGCCACTGGTAACGGTGAACATGAATCCAGTAGATTCGCACCGGGCGGGGTTTGAGCGGCGGGGCTTTTCCGGCCCGTTCGAGCTTATACGCCGGCCGACCACCAACCTTCAGCGCGCTGACCGCCGGCGGAAGCTGGCTGATCGTGCCCTCGAAGCCGCGGCAGGCCTCCCGTAGCTGCTCCTCGTCGGGGCGTGTCGTAACCGAGACGGGGATTACCGGACGGTCGCTGTCGAAGCTGTCGCTGGTCACGTCGAGCCGGGCGGCGGCCCGGTACACCTTCGGCTGATCCATCAACGCCTCAACCAGCTTGGTCACCTTTCCCAGACAAAGAATGAGCACGCCCTCGGCCGCCGGGTCTAACGTACCTGCGTGCCCGCTCTTGCGCACGCGCGTGATCTTGCGGACACGATAGAGCGCCTTGGCACTCGTAATGCCCGGCGGCTTATACAGATTGATGATGCCGTCCATCGACCGCTCGCATCCGCCATCCCGATCCGCCGCCGTGTTGTATCACAGCCCCCGGGGTGAGACAAAACCACTACGCCTCGTTCTTTCGGCCGTGTGGCATGCTCACGTCTGCGTGAGCATGGGCCGCTCGTGCGAGAACCGCTCGTGCGAGAATCCCTTCTCGCACGCAGAACAAATGTAGCGGCCGGGCCCCGCCTGCCCTGCCTGCCCTGAGCGAAGCCGAAGGGAGCGCAGCCGA
>JAUWXH010000471.1 GCA_030616465.1 Planctomycetota bacterium
GCCGTGTTGCGTGCCGGCCCGAACGACGTGTAGCCCATTCTCGACCGTCGCGCGGTACTTCCTGGGGCTGGCCTGCGGGCCATCAAACCAGAGCGTATCGTTGACATCGTGCAGCGAAAACATATAGGACATACCAAGGCTGCGCAGCTCCGGGAGTGCGCTCGGGGTGCGCTCGCTGACCGGATAAACACCAACGGTGAGGGACACCCCCGAGTGCTGCCACACTCGTCCGGCGGCTCTAAGCGTGCGGTGCACCGGTATGGAGCGCGCCGGCGCCTGATCCTCGGAACGCCGACCAAAAACCCCCTCCTCGTCGCCACGCTGGTCGAGGGTCACGTCGTCCTCGGCGATGCGCGATGTGTAAAAGTAAAAATGCGAACTGCGCTCGGGCTTCCACCAGGACCACTCGATGTGAGCCGTCGTTAGAACTCCCCGCTCGTGCGCGAGCTTGACCAATGCTCGCGGGCGGGGCTGTGCCCCCGCCCGGCTGGCCACCACAAGTGACGCGACACAGAAGCAAATAAGGCGCGCGTTTCGCATACCGAACTCACGTCCGGCAATCAATGGTCCACGCACGGCCCAGGCGCCGTGGTGAGATCGTGGACCGTGGTTGGTTGCCATCGTACCGGCTCGCGACGGACTCACAGGTGCCGATAGTGTGCCAGGCCCCTCTCGCCTTGCCAAGGAAAAAGTGAAAAAAAGACGCCCCGAACAGGGTCACAGGCCCCACCTTGGGGGCTTCTGCCCTACAGGCCTGACGGGTTACACGTCTGCGGGCCGGGCTGAGGGGGCGAGCTGGGCCGCGGCATGCCATGCGATGGCGAGGCGCCGTGGTCAGCGCAGATTGTCCTGGGCGCCGACGAAGGGCCAGTATTTCCAGCGCTCGTTGGGTTGGGCGCTGTAGCGTGGGTTCCACAACTGGTCGTCGGGATCGTAGGCCCAGATGCGCGCTCCGGCGGTGGGCCAGAGATCGAACCGCCAGCTCGGCCCGCGCGAGATCAAATCCCAGTTCGGGCCGGTGCCCATTTCCTTCCGCGCGACCTCTTCCGCGACCGTCTCGTGTCCGGTCGCGCGCGTCCAGCGGGCCGAGCCGTCGCAGTAGAGCAGGTTCTCGGTCATCCATTGCTTGTGCCAGCCGATGGCGAGCACGGGGTCGGGGTTTGCGTTGCCGGCGTCTTGGCCGATCATGTTGAAGAACGCCGGCTCGCCGAACGCCGCCACCCGCGCCGGGTCGGTGATGGTTGACAGCCGGTGGCCCCAGGGCCCGACGGCAAAGGCCCCGACGTAGGGCGACGAGCGCAGAGGGAACAGCGCGTACAGGCTGGCGCGGTAGCTGTTGCCGAGCGTGTCATAACAAGGCCGCTCGACGTTCTCGAGCGGGCAGTCGTCGATCTCCACCGAGTCCGGGTAGCCGCGGTCGGAGGGACACTGGTACAACTTCATTTGTCGCTCGTCTTGCGCCGAGATGTCGTGATAGATGTAGCGGTTCAAAGGCCGAGTCTGGGCGGCCCACGGGCCGTCGTCATCGAGCCACCTGGGGCCGGTGTCCGTCAGAAACGGCTCGGGGGCCGAGCGCCCGCCAAACGCGAACCAGATCGCCGTCCGACGCAGCCAGTAGTCGCTCACCGGCATGTGCGTCACCATCATCTGGTGAATCGGGATGATGAGCTCTTTGGGCTCCTCGTTGGCGTAGGCGTGGGCGCCCCGGCCGATTTGCTGGAGATTGGCCAGGCAGTAGCCGCGGCGGGCTTGCTCCTTACCCTGCTGCAAAGTCGGCAGCAGGATTGCCATGAGCAGCCCGATGATGCTGATCACGACCAGGAGCTCGAGCAACGTGAAGCCACGCCGCCTGGGCGGACGCGGCATGGGGAAGTTGTTCGGTTTCCGGGTCACTACACGAATACCCTTCGCGTCCGGCTACAACCCGCCCGGCGGCAGCGACAGGCTGCCCCGCCGATAGCAGTCCGCCATAAACGCCTCGCATTGTGGACAGCGGAACAGGCCGGCTTCCTTCTCCCAGGTTCGATGGGGCGAGTCGGACAGTCGCTCGCGGTGTTGGCACTGCCCGCAGACCAGCACGTATCGCCACGCTTGCTCGGGTTCCGCCGTGATGGTCTCGGCCCGGACGGCCTCGCGGTGCCTCCATGTTCCGGCGAAGATTGCCGCGGGTGCCAGGAGGATGAGCGGAATGAGGAATACGAGCAGGCGCTCGTAGTGAGCGCGGGCGGCCTGGACGACGACGGCAACCCGTTGTAGTACGGGAATCATCCAGGACGCCGTCGTTTCCGCCACACGCCGCACGGTTCACTCCGTTGTCCGCCCCTTGGATATTCTACACGAAGCGACAACCCGGGAGGTACGCCAGCGTGCGCGGCGGGGGGTATCGCAGGGATGCTCGGGATTCGATTTGCAGTGCGGAACCCGGCGGATCATGATGGAGATCGTCAAGCGCCCGGACCGCGTGCGAGCTGTGTGATGCCGCGCCGGGGGACGACCGCCCGATAATACACCTTATACACCCGCCGGCTTGGGAGGAGACAGGTGAAGCGGCGAATCGTAC
>JAUWXH010000398.1 GCA_030616465.1 Planctomycetota bacterium
GCCGTGGTGGCCACGTTCGTCATTATATGTCTGACACGCGTTCGCGGGTATCGAACCTCCGCCAGCGGATCAGTTTTCCGAGCGGGTCGCAGTAACCCGCTCTCTCCTATAACCTTAACCGCGCCCAAGCGGTTGTCAAACGTTTTATCGCAATTACGCGACGGCCAGCCGCCGCCCCTTGTTCTCATCGGCCAGGGCGGCACCGTTGCTGACAGGAAACCGGCACGAGGGGGCGGAAGCGACCCTGCCCGTCCGGCGATGCCACCTCGCACCTGCTTCGCGTGGGCTCGCCGCCGACCGTATAATGCCTGTGGGCATCGTGGCCTCTGTAGGCGAATGGAGTGTTATCGGAATGAGGTCCTTGACACCTTTTGGGCTGGTGGTCGCACTGTCGGCAGCCGGGTGCCCCCAAGGCTCCGGGTTGCTTCCCCAGGCAAACCTGACCGCACACATCACCGCACTGCCCACCAGCGGACCGGCGCCGCTGACCGTGTTTGTCTCGGCGGCGCAGTCGAGCTCGCCCAGCGGGCAGATCGTCAGCGTGCGCTGGGATTTTGCCGGCCGGGCGCAAGCCGACACCATGGACGCTAACCACACGTTCACCGATCCCGGCCGCTACACGATCAGGCTCACCGTCACCGACGCGGCCGAGCAGCAGGCGACCAGCGCGGTGGACGTGCGCGTACAAGGCGGCCCGGCCAGCGCCGTCATCCACACGAATGTCGATAGTGGGCCGGCACCGCTCAGTGTGCAGTTTGACGGGACCGCTTCCGGCGCCGAGGACGACTCTATCCTGGACTACTTCTGGGATTTCGGCGACGGCGAGACCGCGCGCAACGCCACCCCGCGACACACCTTCCGCTTCGCCGCCACGTACACGGTACAACTGCGCGTGGTCACGTTCGGCGGCGTGGAAGCCACAACCCAAACGACGATCACGGTGGAACCCGGGGCCTCCGCGAGCGCCTCGCTGCAATTCAACGGCAGCCAGTTCGCCACGCTCCCGCTGAGCGTCGATGCGGCGCTGTCCGCGTTCACGTTCGCCGCATTGTTCAAAGCCGAGCAGGACGGCGGCCGGCTGGTCACCTTTGGCGCCCCACAGGTGACGCTCGAGATTCTGCCCGGCAGCAACATCGTTCGTCTCCAGCAAGGCGGCGAATCCACCGAGGCAATCGCGACCGATCTGACCACCTGGCGGCACATCGCGGTTACGTATGACAGCTCCAACGGCGCGACGGTTTATCTTGACGGCACAGAGCTCGCCACGGCCGCACTCACGGGTGATGTGGCGGTCACAGAGCTCATCCTCGGTCTGGGCTTCCGCGGGAAGGTGAGCGGGGTGAGCTTCTGGGCCTCGGCGTTGTCCGCCAGCCAGGTCGCCTCCAACGCCGGCGGCTCATCCGGGCCGGGGTCCGACCTGCTCGGGAACTGGCCGCTGAACGATGGCAGCGGGCAGACGCTGACCAACGCCGTCAGTAGCGGTACGGCCGGCACCCTCGGGGCAACCGCTGCCGTCGAAACCACCGACCCCGCCTGGAGCAGCGACAGCCCGTAGGCGCAAGCTACGGCCAGCGGCGGTGCCGGTCGCTACAGCATTGGTTTGGCCGATTCGGCTCTGGTGACCCACCAACGGATCAAGCTCCGGGCCGGACGGCCCACAGGCGGGCTGTATGGGCGTCGTTGTGCCAGTCTTCCGAGTAATGGCGGATCTGGAAGTCCGCCAGCAGTCGTGGCAGCTCGCCGGGCTGAAGGACATGCGCGTCGCGGGCGGGCTTGCCGTGCCGCCGGCGGTGCAGTGTCGTATATGTTTCGTAGACAACACTACCGCCGGGCCGCAGCCACTCGCCCAGTAACCCAAACAGCGGACGGTGCAGATAGCGGATGACCGTAACCAGGTCGAACGGCCGATCCCACTCCACACGTCCGCCTTCCAGATCCGCCTGAACCCAGTGAATCGGCCGAATCGCCGCCGCACACCGCCGCGCCAGATCCCGCGCACGCTCCAAGGCATCCGGCAAAACGTCCACGCCGGTGACGCGCCAGCCGCAGGAGGCCATGAAGACGGCATTGCGTCCGGTCCCGCAGGCCACGTCGAGCGCCGACCCGCCGTCCAGCTCGGGCAGCACCTGGCTCAGAAACGCATTGGGCTCCCACAGGCGCCCGACATCGGACGAGCACCCGGGCGTCTCATAGCGGAACTCGTCCACGGTCTCGGCCCGGCGACCAGTGCTCTCGAGCCAGGCCACGACGTCGCGCACAAGTGCCGGCGACCCGGCAACACGCACTACCCGGCTCCGCGGGGGCAGCTCTTGTGTGCGGCGCGGCAACTCCGAAAACGGGATGTTGACCGCACGGGCGATCGGCCGGGCCACAGCCTCGCCGACTTCACGTGGATCGAGCAGGTCGCGTTGGACAAGTCTGGCAGACAACATCGGCCTCCAAGCCGGACGGCAACGCGGGGCCCGTTTCCCGCCCGTCACTCGAACAAACGACTAGACTGTATCCGAACGTGCCCCGATCCGGGTGAGCGTCACTTGCGTCCGCAGCGTGTCATTCCGAGAAGCCCTTCGACGTTGCTCAAGGTAAACTCCGCCCCGAGGAATCTGGCCTCGGTCGCGCGATTGGGCCAGATTCCTCCGCGCGTCCGCCATCGGCGGACGCGGTCGGAATGACATCTGGACGTTACCCACTTTCCTGACGCTCACCTGCGATCCATTCCACCCGGAAACGGCTTAATTCGTCAACCGCGGCAAGCTAGCCTGAGTGGGAAGGAGCAAGTGGTCGCCGTTACCGTTCGGCGTCTGCCCGTGCGCTACCGGTGGTGCACGCCTGAGGGAGTCGTCTGATGCGGCGGGGTTTCACGCTTATCGAGCTGCTGGTGGTGGTCGCGATCATCGCGCTGCTGATCTCGATCCTCCTGCCGGCTCTCCAGAACGCCAAGGCGCAAGCGCCCTCGACATCTGCATGAGCAACATGCGCCAGTTGGCGATCGGCTTTCAGTCGTACGCGAGCGAGTGGCGGGGCATGCTGCCGGGCAGCGTGTTGGACTATGTCGAGGAGCGCCCGGGGCCCGACGACTACGACCACGGCTACCCGTT
>JAUWXH010000462.1 GCA_030616465.1 Planctomycetota bacterium
CCCGTGGCCGGTATCAGTCAGACGCGACGCTATCTGCACGAATCCGCCGCTCAAGCCTTCCGGCGCGCCCACGGCCGCGACGGGACCTGGCGGGAAATCGACGGCTGGTTTCGAGGCTTCGTGTACGAGTTCTGGACCGAACAGCCCTGGCTGACCGCCAAGCTGTTCGCGCGCAAGTTCTACTGGTTCGTCTCCGCCCGCAACTACAGCAGCCTGATGCCGATCGTCCTGGAGCGCGAGTATGGCGTGGCGCAACGCGCGATTCTGGCCCCTTTGCCAACGCCTTGGCTGCTGGGTGCCGCGCTGGCGACCCTGCTAGCGCTGCTGCGCAGGCCGGTCCGCTTCGCACCGGAGTGGGTCCTGCTCGCTCTGCCGTTGCTGGTGGTCATCCTGTTTTTCTATAATCCGCGCTATCGGCTGCCGACCGTGCCCGTGCTCTGCGGATTGGCCGCCTGTGCGCTGGCTCACTTCCGCCGCCTGGGGTATCGCAGATCGCTGTGGCTGGGACTGTGCGTGCTGCCGGTGGTGCTGAGCGGGGTCAACCACGCGGTCGGGTTCGACACGCCCGACTTCATGCGCGCCTCGTACGCGCCCCTGTTGTCCGCCGCCCATGGCGAAGCTGGCGATCGGCGACTGGCGGAGGGCCAGCTGGCCGCCGCCGAACGGAGTTACCGCGCAGCCCTGGAGGTGATGTCGGAAAACGGCATGGCTCGCCGACGGCTCGGGGTCATCCACGCCCGGAAGGGGCAAGCAGAGGACGCTCTGGCGGAGTTCGGCGAGGCGCTCCGCTGCTTCCAGAGCTTCCATTACTTCAATTGGGAGTATGAGCGGGACCTGACCTACCGGCACCTGTACAACGTGTACGTTCAGCTGAGACGCCACTCCGAAGCGCTCGCCGCCCTGCGCCAAGCCGTGAACGCGCACCCGGGGTATCCGGAGACACGCCTGGCGCTGGCCTGGCTGCTGGCCACCTCCCCGGACGAGACTCTCCGCAACAGTGAGCAGGCCGTGCAACACGCGGAAGAGGCCCGCCGGCTGATCCCCCAAGCCAACGCCGAGACCTTCGACGTTCTGGCCGCGGCGTACGCCGAGGCCGGACGATTCCAACAGGCAGTCGAGGCGGCTTCCACGGCGCTCGACTTGGCCCGGCGCAACGGTCGCGACCTGCTGGCCGCCGAGATCGAGTACCGGCTGCTGTCCTACCGCGATGGGCAGCCGTGCCGCGCGAGACCACGCCTGATGCCCATCCCAGCATCGCCGTAGTAGCGTCGATCGCCGGCAGTTCCGTGGATTTGGAGTCGGTCGCGCCCTTGTCTGCCGGCTCAGCTCCGGACGAGTCCTTGCCCGTTTCCGGGCTGGCTTCGCCCCGCATAACGCTGCCCCGGCTTGTGACCGCGCATATCGCTGAGAGCGCTGAGAACTGACGAACGAGGAGTGACGCGAACCCGCCAAGTTCTTGTTCGGAACGCGGTTGCAGCCCCACGCCATGCGCGTGAACATACGCGTGCAGATGCGGGCGGTCCGCACCGGCTCCGCCTTCCGCGAGTGAGGGAACGACCATGAGAAGACAGCTTCCGTTGGCAGCATGTACAGTCCTGTTGGTGTCCTTGGGGGTTTTGCTGGCGGCGGGGCCCAACCTGAGCCTGGCTGCCAAGGAACACCCCCTCTTGGCCATCATGCAGAGCGAGCTCGACCTGTCGCTGGAAAAGCTGGTCGGCCCCGTCGGGACCAGACCGTATTTCATGCAGTACTCGGTCACCGACGAGCAGGGCGTGTACATCTCCGCCACGCTCGGCTCGGTCATCAACAACACTGTTAACCATTCACGGGTGTTGGACGTGGACGTCCGCTGCGGCGACTACAAGCTCGACAACACACACCAGATCCGCGGCGGCGGGTACTTCGGCGGCTACGGCTTCCGCGGCGGTCGGAGCTCACTCCCACTCAACGATGACCCGCTCGGCACGCGCCACGCCATCTGGCTGCGCACCGACCAGGCCTTCAAGGCGGCCGTCAAACGCCTCGCGCAGGTCAAGGCCAACATCAAGGTCAAGGTGGAGGAGGAAGATCCGTCCGACGATTTCTCGCGTGAGGAACCCAGCGGGCACATCGGCCCGTGGGTCCCGCAGAGCTTCGACCGCGACGAGCTCGCCCAGCGCGTGCGCAAGTACTCGCAGCGCTTCCGGGCACACCCGCTGATCTACAGCTCCAACGTCTCGATCAGGGGCGAGACGACCAACCGCCTGGCGGTCAACTCCGAGGGCAGCAAGATCCAGTTCGGCCGCGGGATGTGGCGGATCGGCATCTACGCTTCCACCATCGCCGAGGACGGTATGGAGCTACAGCAATACGATTCCTTCGACTCGCACACTTTGGAGGGCTTGCCCGACGACGAGGAGGTCCTGCGGGCGGTGGACCAGGTGATCGAGGAGCTGCTTGCGCTGCGCGCGGCGCCGATCGTCGATCCGTACATCGGTCCGGCCATCCTGATGAACCGTGCCAGCGGCGTGTTCTTCCACGAGATCTTCGGCCACCGCATCGAGGGCCACCGCCAAAAGGATGTCGAAGAGGGCCAGACCTTCACCAAGAAAATCGGAGAGGAAGTGTTGCCCGATTTCATCA
>JAUWXH010000218.1 GCA_030616465.1 Planctomycetota bacterium
CTGATTCTCAGCGATCTGCCGCAGGGGCTGACCTGGGCGGGCTGGGATGCCAGCCAGGTGCCGATCGGGACGCCGGTGGCCGGGATCCACCACCCCACCGGCTCGTACAAACGGATCATGTTCGGCGACACGATCAACCACCCGTTCGGACAGCCTCAGAGCTACTGGGGCGTCCGTTGGACCGAGGGGACGGTGGAGTACAGTTCGTCCGGCTCGGGGCTGTACCGGGAGGACACCCAGTTGTACATCGGCCAGGCCTCTCAAAGCGAACCCCCGCCGAACTGCTCGAACCCGGACGGCCCGTCCGGTTACGGGCGCTTTGATCGCACATATACCTACATCGAGGACTACATGGTCAACGGGTTCGACGACGTGTTCGAGTCGAACGACACGTGCGAGACGGCCCGCCGGATCTATCCCGCGACCTATGCGGACCGGGTGGTCAAGAACACCTCAGAGGACTGGTATTGCATCGGTGCCGGCCCATGTGACCGGATCGATATCGACGTCACCTTCCTGCACGCGTTCGGCGACATCGACATCGAGCTTTGGGATGAGTGCGGCGGCGAGGTCGTGGCCTCCTCCGCCAGCGGGGACGACGACGAATCGATCAGCTACGAGAACCCGCTGGGGGCGGCACACGACTACTATCTGCACGTCTACCTCGCCTCGGGCCAGTTGAACATCTACACGCTTGCGCTCGAGCTGACTCCCGACGTCCCGGGGCCGGTTATCCTCGAACAGCCGCAAGACGTGACCGAGTGTCAGGGCGAGACGGCGATCTTCAGCGTAACGGCTTCGGGCGGCGGGTTGATGTATCAGTGGCGACGGGGAGATACCGGCCTGGTCGATGACGACCGCATCAGCGGCGCCCAAACCGACACGCTCACCATCTCCGATCTCCAGTTCGAAGATGCCGGCGATGACTACAACTGCGTCGTGGTCAACCTGTGCGGGATTGCGTTCTCGGATTATGCCACGCTGACGGTGGAGGATTGTCCGGAGTGCCCCGGCGACGTGGACGGCGACGGTGACACCGACCACGCCGATCTGGGGGCCCTGCTGGCCGACTGGGGTTGCACCGGCGAAAATTGCCCGGGCGACCTCAATGGCGACGGTAACACCGGCCATGCCGACCTGGGCATCCTGCTGGCAGACTGGGGCTGTGACGTCAACCCGTAGGCCGCAGCGTGATCTCCGGCGACGTGCGGCGGCGCTTTAGTTCGGCCGCCGTATCCGCTAGATTAGACTCGGCATGCCCATCCTGACAAAGAGTGAGAGCCAACGCCCGTACGTGCACTGCGTACGCGAAATGCGTGTAGGCGTGCCGCGCGAACGGTTGCCGGAGATCGTGCACTTCTACAGCCGCCTGGTGGGGCTGCGTCCCTGGCCGCAGGCGTGGCAGGTTCCCGGAGGTTGGGGCGCCGGCGACCCGCCGCGGGGCGTGTACTTCCAGTTTCGCCACGGCCCGCTCGTCGATCCCATGCGCCGCCGGCTGACGCTCGTGGTCACTTCGCTGGACGAGCTCGAAGAACGGCTGAGCGGCGAGGAGTGGCCCTACCGACGTCACCACAACCTGGTCTGGAGCGACCAGTGCATCGTGCTGAATGACCCGGTCGGTCACCGCGTCGAAATCCGGCAACTCCAACTGCTGTAGCGCCCGTCCCGGGCAAGCGTCACTTGCGTCGGTAGCGTGTCATTCCGAGAAGCCCTTCGACGTTGCTCAGGGTAAACTCCGCGCCGAGGAATCCGGCCGGTCCAAACGACCGCTTTCGCCCCGTCCGCAGCGCGGATACACTGACACGCCGAGGCTGCGGAAACGCGCGTATGAAGATCAACATTCCCAACCAGATCACCCTCGCCCGCCTGGCCCTGGCGATCGTGTTCTTCGGCTTTCTGTCGTGGTTTCGAGCCGAGGACCTGCAGAGCTCGCGCTGGATGCTGACGGTCTGTTTCTGGGTATTCCTGGTCGCCGCCCTGACCGACATCCTCGACGGGTTTCTGGCCCGGATGATGAAGCAGGTCACGTCGTTCGGCCGAATCGTCGATCCGGTCGTGGACAAGGTGATGGTCTGCGGCGCGTTCATCTTCTTCGCCAGCGAGCACTTCTGGGACGGCAGCCGCAACATCAGCGGCGTCGCGCCGTGGATGGTGATCGTAATCCTGCTGCGTGAGCTGCTCGTGTCGGCCATCCGCTCACACAGCGAGGCGCAGGGTCAGCACTTCGCCGCCACCTGGGCCGGCAAGCTCAAGATGTTCGTGCAGTCGGCTACCGTGTGCGTCGTGCTCGCCCAGTTGGCCTGGTTCCACGAACGGCGACCCGACGAACTCGCGTGGGTTCGCGTCGGCAGCATCTGGCTGATGCTGGTTGTCACGACGCTGTCGATGGTGATGTACATCCGGCGGGCGTACTCGTTTCTGCTATCCAGCGCCGCAGTGGGGGCCGGGAGCGGTGCGCAGGAGTCGCCGCCGCCCACGTCGCAGAAACCCGGCCCGCCGCCTACGGACGCCCCGCCAAGCGGGGACGCCGGAGGGGCCGCGGATTGAACCGGCGACGGGGAGACACGCTCAAGCTGGCCGGCATTACGGTACTGGGCAGCGGCTACCTCCGGCCGGCACCGGCCACCTGGGCCTCGGCGCTGGTCACGCTGCTCTGGGCGGCCCTGTGGTGGCTGCTCAGTCAGCTATCGGCGGCACGCTGGCCGATCGAGTGCGTCACCGTACTCGGCATCGTGATCGCGTCCGCATTGTCAGTACGCTGGGGTGCGTGGGCGATCGCCCATTTCGGCAAGAAGGACCCCAGCCCGTTCGTGCTCGATGAGTTCGCCGGCATGTGGGTAGCGCTATTGGGTCTGCCGCTGATCGCGGCCGGGGACTTGCCTGCGTTCGTGTGGGTGGTCGGCGGGCAGTTCGTCCTCTTTCGCATCATGGACATCGCCAAGCCCCCACCGGTCTACCAGATCCAGCGCCTGCCCGCCGGCTGGGGCATCCTGGCCGATGACCTGATCGCCGGCGTCTACGCGAACGTGCTCGGCCAACTGATCTGGCGTGTCAGCCCGGCCGCGGCGTGGCTGGGCCTTGGGCTCTCCGGCGGCTGACGCCCCGGCTGCCCACTGTCGCCCCTCCGGGGGGTGCCACGATAAACGCGTACGCCGTGTGCGTGGCAGGCTCCCCAACGGGTGCACCCGGCGGGCTCCCGACAGCGTGCCGCGCAAGCCTCTGCGAAGCAAAGGTTTAGCGGTTCAGACCCGCTGCCACGCTTGCCTGCGGGGCGCGGCCGTGTTATCCTACCTAAGATGTGGCGTGCCCCGGCGATGGCGGGTGCTGCCGAACAGGGTGGTCCGCGGGCGACGCGGCCAAACCGCAGCGGCTTGGCTCTGCCTGCCCTGAGCAAAGCCGAAGGGAGCGCAGCCCAAGGGTACCGGCCGGAAGGCGGGGCTTCGATTAGAAGCACAATCGTCACACCGGTGTGCGGATGCGTGCTTGCGGGACTGCTCGCAGCGGGCAACGCCTGGGCGCAGGACGCCCAAGGCTCGATCGTCGGTTGGGCTTCGCAGGTCGTTGGGGTTGATCTCAGCACCGTGTTCGCGGTGCCAGTCACACAGAAGGAGGATGAAACATGCGCGGGCTCGCAGGAAGAATACTGGTCGCACTGACGCCGGTCTGCTTGTTGGCCGGGCCGGTCTTCGGCCAGAGCGTGATCGTGGTGGAATTCCCCGATCCCGGGTCGTTCTACGGGAACACGACGTTCGCGGTTGATGGCGGTGTGGGCTACGTACCCACCAAGGACAATGACGTGCTCTGGTCGTTCTCGGTTGAGACGGGTGAGTTGCTCGATCCGGATGGGCTGCCTCTGCCTGCGCCGGGCACCGCCAGTGACCCGTTTCTTTTCCCGGGCGACCGCTTGGTGATTCCAGGCTGGTTTCCCGGCGCGGCCGCACTCGTCGCCGACGTATCCGACCCCGCCAACCTGACTCAGGTCGGCATCATCGAGTTTCCGCCCACAACCAACATCCAGGGGCAGAACGTCGAGGTGGATGACAACGGCTACATCGGCTACGTCGCCGGCTTCCCGAACGACACGCTGTACTCCTTCAACATCAACACGCTGAGCCTCGAGGACCCCGGCGGCCTCGCGCTGCCCGGCAACCCCGACCGCATCGCCCTGGGCGCGGACCGCGTCGCGATGGTCGATACAACGAACGGACGAATTATGGTCGCGGACGTGACCGATCCGGCAAATATGACGCTCGCAGGTGTCATCGAACTGCCCGGCAACAACAACTTCAACTCGGACGACAACATCGTCTTTGCCGCCGACGGCCGCACCGGATTCGTCACAAATAACGACTGCGTTCTGCATTCGTTTGACGTGATCTCACTGACCGTGCTCGACCCCGACGGGGTGTCCGTGGCTGGGGCCCAGTACTCCAGTTTCCGCATCGCGCGCTACGACGACACCCTGGCGTGCCTGTGCTCGCGCGGGCTGGCGTTTGTGGACGTCAGTAACCCGGCCGATCTGTCGGTGACCTGTCAGGCCGACTTTGGCGGCACGGTCAGCACGTCACCGTGTGGCACCGTCCCGTTCACCGCCGACGGCACCAAGGTCACCGTGCCGGTGGTCTACCCGGGAGCGCGGCTCTACGCGTTCGACGTGGCTACCGGGGAACGAGTCTCCGAGCCGTTCAATGTGGATCAGTACCCCTTCTTCCTGACCGTCTACGGGCCGGGTGACCGGGTTGGTGCGCTCATCGCAAACGGTGACGCGCGCGTCTGGCTGGTCAGCGGATTGTTCGGCGCGATCCCCGGCGACCTCAACGGCGACGGGTGCGTAGACCACGCCGACCTGGGCATTCT
>JAUWXH010000413.1 GCA_030616465.1 Planctomycetota bacterium
GGGGGGCACGGCGGGTGCCCCATGGCTTCAGCCGTGAGGGACACGAATCGCGGGACGGGCGGCCCACCCCGGTCGATCACGCCCCGCTCGATCAAGCCCCGCTGCGAATGTCGCCCTGCTGCGTGTTGGCCTGACACGAATACGCGGTCACCCACAGCATGCCCAGCATAGCCGGGACCAGCAGCGACCAGTCCGCCGTCCATTCGAGAAACGTGACGCCCAGCGACGGGAGCAGGGCGTTGCTCAGCCCGACAAACCCCACGATCATCAGGGCCACCCCCTGCACGCTGGTCACTACCAGCGGCATGGCCCGCTTGTTCGACCAGGCCAAGGCCAAACCCAATCCGCCGCCTGCGAAGGTGCACGCCCAGCGCGCGGCGAAATGGAAGCCGACTTGAGCCGCAAGGTAGTATCCCAGGGCACCCAACGTGCCCCCTGATGCAATCACGACGCCGACTCGCTCGTAGCGCAGCGTCACGGCCGCCATGCCGGCGGCCAGCAGGAACGACGTCAGCGCGGGCGTCAGGCCTGTGAGTCCGGCCAGCTTCCACCCGGCGACGGCTCCGAACCCGCCTGCGGACACCGCCAGCAGAAACCGCGCGAAGCGGAATCCGAAGAACGCGTATAGCAGGCCGAAGGCGAAGATGGCCGCACCCGTCCCACCGGTCTGGAACGACGCCCATCTGAAGATCAGAACCTGGTAGTCCATCGTGGTTCCGCCATTGCGCGCGCAGCGGTCCGGTGCTCTCCCTTCTTATCGTTGAAATCGTTGCGAAGGATGGCAAATAGGATTTGACCCAGGCCGGCTCGGCAGCTCGGAACCACTCGGAGAGCCGCAGGCTTCGGCTCGTGCGGCCTAACCTCAAGCCTGCGGCTCGTAGCCGATTCGCGGTGCCAAACGGTATTCCCGCCCCGAGTGGACCCCAGAGCGTCAGCGCTATGCCGGGGCCGGTTCAGCTTCTCCGTCGTCTGCGGCCGGTTTTTTCGGACGTTTCTCCCGGCTGAGGAGCAGGTTGTAGACCAGCGACGCCGACCACGCGATGCCAACCATTACCCAGCCCCACGCGCCCAGCGAAACCAGCCACCCCAGCGCTGAAGGAGCCGTGACCTCCAACAGGGCGACCAGACCGCCCAGGAGGAACAGCGTCCCGGCGCTGGCGGCCCACAGGGCACGCGAGACCTTCGGCAGTAACAACCCGAAGACCAGCCCCGCCAGCCCGGCCGAGAGCACGATGGCAGCGAAACTGGCGTGGAAGTTGGGGACGTTCTGCCCCAAGTAGGCCCAGAGCTGGCCGAGTTGCTGGCTCGGCGCGTCTGCTGGCCCCGCGATGGCGTCGGCGACCGGCAACGTGACCAGGCGGGTCTCGGCATCGTAGTTATAGGCCGTGAAGTTGGCCACGTACGGGTTCAGGATCCGGACGTAGTAGACCGAGAGGGCAGCGGCGCAGGAGCACCCGCCCAGCAGCAGTGCCAGCCAGAACCGGAATAGCACCAGTCCTATAACAAACCCCAGTACCCCGGCGACTACAATCGCGGGCCAGACCGGCACATTCAGCCAGCTCCCTACGAATGATCCCCCGATCCCGCCCAGACCCAGGAACGTCAATGCCGCCAGCAGCGGCGCCAGCTTCGCCCCGCGCAACAGCAGAATCAGCCCAAACAGGACCGTAGCCAGCATGCCGCCCAGCGGCAACCAGTTGCCCGTGGCCGGGATGTGCTGCGTAAATGCGTCCAGGACCATGTGGAAGGTCTCGTTCATGGCGTCGCCTCCGCTGGTGTCCTCGTTTGCCGATACGACCGACCGTTAGCGCGGTTCGCCGATCAGGATCCGGTCCTGCGGACGAACGTCGATCGGTCCTCGGTCAGGCAGACAACCCGATTTCGCGTAAAGCCCGTTGAGGGCCTCCAACTTCTCTTCCGCGCTGGCTTCTATACCGCATTCTTCCCCAGGCGGAAGGCCCCAGTGAATATAACTCCGGGGGTTTATCGTAATGACCCGCAGTCCGCCGCCGGTCCGCGAGTCGAAATGCCCCACGTCAACCGCCAGCAGCGACGTGCGGAAAGACAGCCGTCCCGCAACCTCCGCCCGCTCGAGGAAACTCGCCAGCTTCAACCCGGCGGCCAGGTCCTTACCCTGCCACTGCTCGCCGACCGGCGGCACACGACCACCCACGCCGCGGACCATGATCCACTTGCCGGGCTTGATGTGTGCGGCCCGCTGCTGGAGCGGCAGGCGTACGCCGTTCTTGCCCACCAGGTACGCCATTCCGTCTTTCGCGGCCATCGTGAGCGGTTTGCGGAAGCTCGCATCCACGCGCACGGTGCCGCCGGGCTGCTTCCAGACGCGGTGGACGTCCCCGACCCAGGGCGAGCGTTCCAGGTTGCGGCCGACCCGCTCGCACAATGTGGGTTCGAAGAGGTCATCGTCGGTTCGCAGACCGGCCTGGGCTTCGATCTCTGCCAGCAGGCGCTCTTGCCGCGGGTCTTCCAGCCACGCGGGCAGGGCGGTCCACCTCAGTTGCGTCGGCTGCCGGGCGGCGAGCGTGCGCTGGTAGGATTCGAGCCGGTGCAGCCCGAACGCGGCGCCGGCGAACGTCCCGACCCACGCCAAAACCACGCCGGTCCGCCAGAGCGCGGCGCGTGATACTCCCAGACCGCCGCTACGCTTGCGGGCCGACCGCGCCGGGCGTCTGCTTGCCTTGAAGCGACTCACGCGCTTTCCTCCGCGGCCATACGCACCAGTTGCTCGACCAGCTCGTCGAACGGCAGGCCCACACGGGCGGCCGCTTTCGGCACCAGCGAATGGCTCGTGAAACCCGGAATCGTATTGATCTCCAAGAACCATAACCGCTGGGTGGCACGGGCATCTTGCCGGGTAGTGCGGGCATCCTGCCCGTGAACCGCCGCCATCCAATCCACCCGGGCCAAATGCCGGCAGCCCAGCCCCGCGAACACCTGCCGGCTGAGCCGT
>JAUWXH010000466.1 GCA_030616465.1 Planctomycetota bacterium
ATTACGTCGAGTACGGCATCGCGCAGCTCGGGGCGTTGCAGGTCTGGCTGAGCGCACGGAAGGACTACGAACACGCGGTGGCGCTGTACCGCAACGGGCTGGCGCTGGGCGGCTCGCGTCCATTGCCCGAGCTGTTCGAAGCGGCGGGCTTGAGATTCGACTTCTCCGAGAAGACGCTGCGCCCGCTGATCGAGGCGGTGATGGAAGAAATCGCCCGGCTATAGCACTCGGGTCATTTCGAGCGGGCCCCGCCTGCTTGTCATTCCGAGGGAGCCGGCCGACGGTGGGCGACCGAAGGATCTGGCCTCCTCCGCTGCGAAGGGCGTCCGCCGCCGGCGCCCCCCTGGCCGGAACCGTGCACGCCGAAGCAGCACGCGTTCGAAAAAAATCGCCATCCGGGCAGATCGGACGGTATAATCACGGTGGTTCGCGGGCCGCGGCACGCGGACACAATCACTTCCGCGCGACCACGGGCGTAAGCCGCGACGCATCTTGAGCAGGCATATGGAGGAACAGCAATGTTGCGAAACGCCTTTTGGACGATGATCGTCGTGGCCGCAACGGCAGTAGCCCAGGCGGACATCGAGAGCCACCTGGACATCTACCAGCCGGCGGTTGTGCCCGGCAGCGACCCGCTGGTGCCCGACTTCAATGATGGGTCTTACTATACGGTCGATTTGATCGTGAGCGTATACGGCGACGACGACTGGACCAGCACGTCGGCGACGGCCGAGCTGCGCGGCGGGTTCTTCTTCGAGCACCCCCTCGGCAGCGACACGCCGCCCGACCCGGACCTGTTCGACGAGTACCCGGCGCTCGAGTGGGCCTCGTACTACGCGTCAACCCAAGACGGTGAAGACCCGTTCTTCGCGGGGCCGGTGACCAGCGAGCGGCTGTACCGCGAGGCGAGCTGGTTTGCCGTGCCGCTCAACGGCGGCGACGGCACGTTCGTGCTCGCCCGCTACACGGCCAAGCAGACCTGCCCCGGCAACCTTGACATGCGCGTCTCGGGCGCCCACACGACCCGGAACCACGGTGGGGAATTACAGCACTTCGACTTGGTGGTGACCGTTCATTTCTCGCCCCCTTGGGACGTCGACCGGGATGGCTGCGTGAACCAGGCGGATCTGGGCATTCTGCTGGCGGCGTACGGCAGCACGTCGGACGACCCGGAGTGGGATTGCCGGGCCGACATCGACGCCGACTACGACGTGGACCAGTCCGATCTGGGTGTGCTGCTGGCGCACTGGGGCGAGGGTTGCCCGTAGGTCAGGACGGTCTGGTACACTGGCGGAGTGATCGGCGGTGAGATTCATTACTGGCGTGTGCAGCGGCGCTACTGGGAGGCGATCCTCGCGTCTGTCAGAGAGCTGGGCGTCGAGGTGATCGGCACGTACGTGCCCTGGCAATTCCACGAGACGAGCGAAGGCGTATACGACTTCTCCCTGCTCGAAGCGTTTCTCGACACAGTCGAGCGGCACGGGTTTCAGATCTTCGCCCGCCCCGGGCCTTTCATCTATGCCGAATGGCGGAACCTCGGCATCCCCGACCACGCCGTGCCGTATCATAAGCTGCACTCGGAATTCCAGCGCAAGGCGGCCCACTGGATCGCCGCGGCGATGAAGGTCCTCAAGCCGCGGCTGGGCAAGTCCGTCATCATGGTCCAGGCGGACAACGAGATCGACCCGATGCCGCACTATTACGGCGAGGACCAGGGGTTTGCGGGTTGGCTGCGCGAGCGCTACGAAACGATCGAGCAGCTCAATACGGCTTGGGGCTCGGACTACCGTGACTTCGACGAAGCCATCCCATCACTCGCCCCGCTCATCGAAGATCAGCGGTTTCACGATAGCTGCCAGTATCGCTACGACCTGGCGACGCGCTACGCCGAATGGGTCGTCGATCAGTACCGTCGCAACGGCTGCAACGTGCCGATCCTGCTTAACACATACCCCGGCGTGGATGCGCAGAATTGGCACGACCTGGCGCAGCAGGCCGAGCGGTTCGGCATCGACGTCTATCCCCGCAACGAGTGCCGCGGTGCGTCGTTCCGGGCCTTTCGCGAGCGGATGCGCCTGCTCCGCATCGTCACGCCTACGCCGCTGCTCGTCGAATTCGGCAGCGGCATCTGGCACGGCATGCCGGATCGCGACTATACGCCCGATCATTATCGGCTGGTCACGATGACGGCACTGGCCGGCGGCGTGCGCGGGTGGAACTGGTATATGCTCGTCGAACGCGACAACTGGCGCGGCTCGCCGATCAACGAGCGCGGCGTCATCCGTCCGGAACTGGGTGAAGTATTCAAAGACGCCGTACGAGCATTCAACGAGCTCAAGGACGCGCCGCCACCAGAGACCTCGTGCGCCATCACGTGGTCGTGGCATTATTACCAAGCGGCCCGGATCAAGAACGTTGAGGTGGATGACCCGCTGCCGACCGTGCTGCATGAAATGGGTCTGGAATACGATTTCGTGGACATGGACCACGATTTCGACCCACCGCGTCTGCTGCTGGTCGGGAGCGAGATCGAGGACCCCGCCCGGCTGTGGCGTTATGTCGAGGGCGGTGGCAATCTCGTCTTCTTCCAGCG
>JAUWXH010000156.1 GCA_030616465.1 Planctomycetota bacterium
AAGCTCGTCGAAGAGCAGTTTGCGGCCCGGCGGCGAGATGATCAGGTGCAGGTGGGCGTCGCTGTTGACGATCTGCTCTGCCAGGCGTTGAGCGTACGGGGCGCCGCTGGCTCCGGTGATGGCCATCACGATCTGCTTCACGGTTTCACCGCGCGGGTTGTGGCCGGCTCGGCACGGGGTTCCAGCGGCTCCAGGCGCTCGGCAGCCACCTGGCCCCAACAGGTGCCGGGGAAGTGCGTGGCCAGCTCGCGCATGCGTTCGATGCCACTGGCCCGCCGGGCCTCATCCTCGCTGCCCAGAGTCTGGATCTCCAGCTCGGCCAGGCGGAACATGGCTTCCGGCAGCGCGTCGCCGCTCGGGAAGCGCCGCGTGCAGGCCTCGAGCTTCTCGGCCCGGAGCTGCTGGTCGGGCAGCGTGCCGGCCCACAGCACAACCAGATTATCATACAACAGGCTGTCGGGGTAGCGGGCGGCCAGGCGCAGCAACTGCCGGTGGAACTGCGCGCGATGCGGGTCGAGCGCCGCGAGCTCCTCCAACGGTCGGCTGCCGTACCTGGGGTCGTCGCGGTTTGCCGTGACCAGCTCGTGCAGGCGCTGAGCCTCGAACAGACAGGGTTTCGGCTGGAATTCGAGGCTGCTCTCCGGGGGGGCGGCGTGGAGCAAGCCGCGGGCCGGCTGCGTGGTGCTGAGCTGGTCCAGTGTTGCGGTTCCGCGCTGGCGAACGGCGCTCAGGCGCTCCAGGGCTTGGTCGATCTCTCCACGGCGCAGGTGCAATTGGGCCAGCCGCAGACCGGCCGCGATGGAGAGCGGCGATTGCGGGTATTGCGTAAACAGCGGGGACCAGGCCGGCGCGGACTGCACGTGCGGGAAGTTGCTGTAGAGCTCGCGGCGGGGCGGGTTTTGCATGAACTTGCGGCGATCGAGACGCGTGTCGAGGATACGTCCCTGTATATAGTAAACGTTAGGGACATGGCGGCTGTGGGGGTGGTCGGCGATGAAACGCTTGCAGGCTTCGTACGCGTCGGTTCGGTTGGCGAGGAACTCCGCCAGCAGCCGCGTCCACAGCGGGCGCTTCAGGGCGTCGATGTTGCCGCCCCACAGGTCCAGGAAGTCCGGGTGATACGGGCCGAAGGGCGTGCCCTTCATGGTCCCCACGGCGATCTGCTGGATCAGGGCGCTGATTTTCTGGCTGGTGTCCTGGGCCGGCTCGACCGGCTCGAAGCGCCGCGAATGCGGACCGTATTCCGCCTCCAGCACCCGGTAGGCCACCTCGTCGGGCCCCACTTTGGCGTGGAAGAGGATCAGCGGCGCGGTAAACATGACCGCCACGACCGGGGCCACCCCGCCCGGACGGTAATTCACCAACCGCGAGATCAGCAGAACGATCCCCGTCATCACGCAGGCGGCCAGGATCGTCAGAACCCACGGGGCGGCCAGCAGCGAGGCTTCGGTCGGCGAGGCGTACGAGACAAGCTGGTCGGTCTCGCCACGCGTCGCCAGATAGAGGTATAGCACCACCGGCAACATGCCGAGCAGGGCCGAGCCGAAGCGGAAGGACATGCGGAAAGGCCGGACGGAGGCCAGAATGCAACTGCCCGCCAGCGTCACCGCCATCCCCGGCATGTGCGCGAAAACCAGCACCGCCGCCACGAACAGCACGGCGCTCACGAAGCGGTAGAGGATCGACACGACGATCGGGACGGCGACCATCGCTGCCAGCAACAGGCCGAGCACGACGCCGTGCACGGGGGTCTGCTCCACGTTGATGGGGTAGGTGATGAAGTCGTTCAGGCTCTGCGTTTGCGCGCCCCAGAAGCGGGCCGGGGCCAGATAGCTGGACAGGGAGAATTCGAACGGCTTGGCGAAATGCAGCCAGTGGGTGAAGACGCACAGCCCGCAATACAGCAGTAGGTTGACCAGCAACAGGACGATCGCGCGGATGCGGTACTTCGGCTGGGTGCGCGACCAGACATCGACGATCTCGGGCCGGGTCGTGCTGCCGGCCGGGACGCCGGTCGGTCCTTCACCGACCGTAGGAGCCGGTGTCTCGGCGGCGGCTGTCGGCCCCGGGTCGTCGGCCGCCGGTTGTGATTCAGCGGACGCTTCGCCCATACCTCGTCATACTAGCGGTTGGACCGGGGGCTGCAATCGTCAGCAGGTCGGCAGCGGCAAAGGAGACCGGCCGGCGTTCATGGCGACCCTCCCCGTCGCCGGCGCGGCAGCCAGCGGGGGACGCGGGCCAGGTAGTCAACGTACGCCTGGCCGAAGCGCTTGCGTAGCAGCGGCTCCTCCAGGAACACCACCTGGCAATGCGCCAACGGCAGCGCGATGACGAATAACAGCAGGATGCCGGTCGAGGAAAAGGCCAACGCTTCGCCGAGGACCATACCGACCAGGCTGCCCGCGATCGGGTTGCGAACCCAGCGAAACGGGCCGCTGGCCACGAACTCCTTGGGCGGGTCGAACTCGACGTAGGCGCCCCGGCCACGCCGGCTCAGCAGGTAGGAGGACCAGACATACGTCACGAAAAAGATGAGGGACAGCACGACGCCAACCGCCCGCCACCAGCCGATCTCCACGTGCCAGGCGGGCAGGTACGCGTCAACCCGGTACGCCAACCACGGCAAGCCACCCAGCACTACCGACAGGAAACATACCCCGTAGACCAGCATGCGTACCGGCAGCGGAATGCGGTCCGGTACGCGGTTTGGCGGACTGTCGGTGTGGGCGGCCGCTTGGGCGACCTCTCGTGATTCCGTGTTCACCAGCGCACGACGAAACCGGCGGACATCCACTTGCTCGACTCGACGGAGTGGACCACGGCGGTTTGTCCGGGTTGCAGCTCGCCCGCGCGAGCCATCTCGTCGAAGTGCAGCAGGATCGACGACCCGCCGCAATAGCCCGTCTTTTGGGCGCGGAACTTCATCTTGTCGATGCTGGAGCTGAGCCGCTCGGCGGCCTTCTCGATGTAGTCGTTGTAGAGCTGCAATCCGGGGATCGACCACACGAAATGGTCCACGCTGGCCGGCTCGATGTTGAGCGATTCCAGCATGCGCAGCACGCCGTTGACCAGAAACGGGCCGGCGTCGCGACCCACGGCGCTGAAGTCCTGGTCCAGATGGTGGGTGCCCTTCTCGAACATGCCTTCGATCTGGCTTTCACACTCGATCAGGTTACTGACGCCGCCGCCGGCCGTCATCCCCGGCTGGCGCTTCCCGCCGACCGATTCGACGAATGTGCCCAGGACTTCATGCGGCAGCGGGTCGCCCCCCTCACCTTCGACCGCTTCGAGCACCAGAGCCCCGCTACCGTCGGCCAGGATGTAGCGCAGCGCGGCCTGGGTCTTGGTCATCACGGACTGGTTGAAGTAACAATTGCGCATGTAAACGCTGGAGAGCTGGGAGTGGGCGATCAAAGCGGTCTTGTAGCGCCCCAGTCGCAGGGCGTCATAGGCGAGCTGAACGCTCTTGCCCACGCCGGAGCAGTTCGAGTGGATCTCCATCTCCGCGCACTGCTCGATCCCCAAGCGCTCTTGCAGGAGCGTTGAAGTCGGCGGGGTGGACTCATCGTAGGTGGGGGCCGAGAAGGCGAGGAGGTCGATCTCGTCGGGCTTGCGGCCGGCCGCCTGCAGCGCCCTGCGGGCCGCTTCCTCGGCCAGCGAGGCGAGCGTGTGCGTCAGGCGGTGTGTTTCCGGATCGATCGCGAAGTGCCGGTACTCGACGCCCCCCCCGGCCAGCATCCGTGCCCCGACGTTCCTGATGAACGCCTGCACGCGGGCGGGAGCACCGTTCAGTGGACCCAGGATGTCGTCGATGCGATCGTTGGGGATGGGCTCGTTCGGCAGGAACGAACCCGTCCCGGTAACACACACGCGATTCAGGCCTCGGTTCATGCGTTCCCTCTTGTGTCCGCTGCCACAAGCCGCGCCGAGCGCAGCGGTCAACTCCAGGATATTAATCCCTTATGATTCCCCAAGCTCCAGGGGCTGTCAACCGAGGCGGGCCGCAAAGCCGCCAGCGACGCGGAATTCCCCGTGGCGGCCACTGCCGTCGGAGATCGTCCGGCGGATCTGCGGACCAGGCGCGCTCGAGCTCGGCTATTCGCTGTGACCGGGGGAAACCAGCGGCACGCTTCGGCACGTTCGTCTAGAATGGCGCCGTGGCGACAACGGGAGAGCAAGGTAGGGGTCTCCCCGCTCGGCTTGCCGGCCTCGATGCGGGCCGCAGGGTGGCTGCAACGGCCGAAATGAGCGTTTGAATGGTGCATCCCGGAGCAAAGAGCGAGGCGAGCGGCCCGGAGGCCCTGCCGAAACGTCGCAAACCTTGGGGGCTTCTGCTCGCGGCTGGGCCGATCCTGCTGTTCGTGGCCGCGGTCTCTTATGGCGTTGCCGAGCGTCACTCCTCGACCGATACGTGGATCGCTTTGGCCACCGGGCGGTACATCCTGACCGAGTGGAAAGTCCCGCTGGTCGATCCGTTCA
Organism: Planctomycetota bacterium; assembly: GCA_030616465.1. GTDB lineage: Bacteria > Planctomycetota > Phycisphaerae > UBA1845 > Fen-1342 > JAUWXH01. The sequence goes on from JAUWXH010000156.1 coordinate 4,480, forward strand.
GCTACACGTTTGCCGAACAGCCGTGGTTCAACCAGAACTGGCTGAGCCACGTGTTCTTCTACTGGCTGTACGATCGCATTTCGCCGTCGGCCGTCATCCTGGGCACCTGGGTCATGAACGGCCTGATGTTCGTGTTGGTGCTGCTGGCCATCCGGGTGCGGTCCCGGTCCTGGCTGGCCTCGTGGATCGGCGCCTCGTTCGTCGCGCTCGGCGGTTATGGATATCTGAGTGCCCGGCCTGCATCCGTGGGCCTCTTGCTCCTGGCGAGCCTGATGGCGATCCTCTCGGCCCTGGCCGCGCCCACGCTGAGGAGACGCTGGTGGCCGGCGCTTCTGCTGCTACCGCTGTTCGGTATGTGGGGTTGCGCGCACGGAACATTTTTCTTCGGCTACGGGCTGGTAGCCCTGTTCGTCGGCTGCTGGTTCCTCACGCGGATGGTCAAGGCAGCAGCAACGTCCCTGAGTGCGCGTCAGCTCGCGTTGACGGCGGCGCCAACGGCCCACCAGGTTGCGCTCATGATCGCGGTGAGCGCACTGGCTGCGGTGCTGACCATCATCTTTGGCCCGTACGGGTTCGAGAACTTCACGCACCCCCTCAAGGTCGCCACCAGCGATGTATTTCGGACCGTCAACGAGTGGAAGCCGCCTTATCAGTATGCCAAGTATCCGCCCGTCTGGGCCTTCTGGGCCTCGCTGGCGGTTGCCGGCTTGGCGTTCGGACTGGCCTGGCTGTTCCGCGAAACCGGCAAGACCGCCCGCCGGCACGTGAAGGTGCCTCACGACGCCCCACGGATGGGCCTGTTCGACGTCGCGGTCGTCTTGCTCGGGCTGTACATGGCGTTGTGGGCGCGGCGCTTTGCCCCGCTGTTCTACATCCTCGCCGCGCCTACGATCGTCACCGCGGTCGTGCTTCTGACCGCCCGCGCGTCGGACGTGATACGACGCCGATGGCGCGTCGGCTTGCTCGCCGCCTCGTGGCTGGGCGCGCTGTTTGTCGGGGGTGTGTCGGCTTGGAAGGCGCACGAGGATTTCGTTGCCCCCTACAGGGACTGGCCGGAGACGGGCCTGCTGGAACGGGCCGTCCTTTATGAGGGTGTGCCGTGGTTGGCGATTGAGTTTCTAGCTAAGAACGACCTGCGGGCAAACCTGATGACGGAATGGACATTGGCCGGGGTCGTCATGCTTCAGGCGCCGAACGTGAAGGTGTTTATCGACGGGCGTTCGCAGCAGGTTTACGACGAGAGGCACTACGGGAACTATCAGGGGATCATGAGGCGGGATGGACTCTACGTGCGGGAAGCGCTGGTACTGCTGGACCAGTGCGACACCAACGCGCTGCTCCTGAGAAGGCCGCTCGGACTTATGCAAGCAGTCGAACGGAGCCCGGCCTGGAAACCCG
>JAUWXH010000452.1 GCA_030616465.1 Planctomycetota bacterium
CCGGCGTGGACCTGTGGCTCAACACGCCCGAGCCCCCCATGGAAGCCTCAGGGACCAGCGGTATGAAGGCTGCCTTCAACGGGGTCCCGTCACTGAGCGTGCTGGACGGGTGGTGGGTCGAGGGCTGGATCGAGGGGACCACCGGCTGGGCGATCGGGACCTGCCCCCAAGACGTCGATCGGCCCCCGGACCGCTCCAAGGACGCCGCCTCCCTGTATGACAAGCTCGAGCACATAATCCTGCCGCTGTATTACCGCAATCGGGACGAATACGTGGATGTAATGCGGCATTGCATCGCGCTCAACGGGTCGTTCTTCAACACGCAGCGAATGATGCAGCAGTACGTCTTGAAGGCGTACTTCGGATAGCCTGCATTTCTCGTGATCTGCCCGAACATCTCCCGTCGTCATCCTGAGCGCGGGCATTTCCTGTCGTCATCCTGAGCGCGGGCGTTCCGCGCTGTCATCCTGAGCGGAGCGAAGGATCTATTCTCGCACCCAAGAAGCGTCCGTGATCTGTGGCCAGATTCTTCGGTCGCGGCGCTCCCTCAGAATGACAAGGGCCCGCCCGGTTGCACCCCGGCCGGTTGCGGACCGGCTCGCCTCGGATAACCTGTCTCTAATCCTTGCGCGGTAAGCTGTCTGCCAACCTCCCCACGGGGACCATGGGACGGATCACGCCATGTGGAAACGCAAACGTCTCACGCGTCGTCAGTTTATGCAGAAAAGCGCGGCCGCCGCGGTGGCCGTCCCGTATTTCGTGCCCGTCACCGCGTTCGGCCGCCGCGGACGACCCCCGCCGAGTGAACGGCTCAACATGGGCTTCATCGGTGTCGGCAACATGGGCGGCGGCCACCTGGGCTGGTTTCTGGACAACGAGGAGGTGCAGATCCTCGCTATCTGCGACGTCGATGCCAAGAAGGGTGGAAAGGCCGTCCGGCGGGTGGAAGAGCGCTACGCGGAGCAGACCCAGAGCGGCACGTACACCGGCTGCGACCTCTATAACGAGTACGAGGAGTTGCTGGCCCGCGACGATATCGACGTCGTGCTGATCGCGGTCCCCGACCACTGGCACGCGATCGTCGCCATTGCCGCCTGCCGCGCCGGCAAAGACGTCTATTGCGAAAAACCCCTCTCGCTGACCATCCGCGAGGCACGCGCCATGGTCAACGCCGCCCGACGCTACAACACCGTCTTCCAGACCGGCAGTCAGCAGCGCTCGGCCGGCAACTTCCGCTATGCCTGTGAGCTCGTGCGCAGCGGCCGCATCGGCAAGCTGCTGACCGTCAACGTCGGCATCGGCATGCCTTCCAGCGAGAAGTATTTTCCCCCGCAGCCCGTGCGCGCGGGCCTCGACTGGGAGCGCTGGCTCGGCCCGGCCCCGTGGCAGCCCTACAACGCCGAACGCTGCAGTGGGAGCTACAGCGGCGGGTGGCGGCTGGTCCGCGATTACTCCGGCGGCATGACCACCGATTGGGGCGCCCACCACTTTGACATCGCCCAATGGGGCATGGGCATGGACGGCAATGGCCCGGCCGAGATCTATCCGCCCGGGACCGGCGGCTTCGACACGCTCACCTACAAGTATGCCAGCGGCGTGGTCATGCAGCGCGGCGGGGCCAACGGGATTCTGTTCACCGGCACTGACGGCAAAGTCGAGGTCAACCGCGGGCACTTCAAGACCTGGCCGGAAGAGATCGGCAAGGAGCCGATCGGCCCGAACGACGTGCACCTGTACGAGAGCCCCGGCCAGCAGACAGACTGGTTGAACTGCGTACGGGACCGCCGTCGGCCGATCTGCGACGTCGCCATTGGTGCCAGCTCGGTCACCGTCTGCCATCTGGGCAACATCGCGAGTTGGATCGGCCGGCCGATCCGCTGGAACCCAGCGAAGGAAGAAATCATCGGCGACGAGGCGGCCAGCCGTTGGCTCGACCGGCCTAAGCGCGCCCCGTACCGCCTGTAACGTAGCGGCCGACGCCCCCGTCAGCCGTGGGTAGCGCGGGCATCTGGCCCGCGACCGAAGGAGACTCCGATGAGGCTCATCTGTGCCACAGCGTTGTCGGCGTTGCTGGTTCTAGTGAACGTGTCCTGCGCTCCGGCCGACGCCACCGTCCGGCCGGTCAGCCGGGAGATCGCCGCTCGCCGTGAAGCGCCCGTAGCGCTCGAGGCGGCGTACTTGAGCGTGATCGACGCGTTGCTGCCTGGGATGGGACACGCCGAGGACGTGCAGCGCAAGGACGCGCAGACGATCTTTGAGAAGATTTGCCTGCACGCTGCGCGGCCGGGCGCGGAGACGCAACGGGTCGCCCTGTGCCGAGCGATCACCACCAAGCTCGGTCCCGACACGCTCAGGCCCGCGCGCGTGTGGATGCTCCGGCAGATTGAGCGCATCGGCCGCGGTGAAATCGTCAACTCCGTTGCTTCGCTGCTCAACGATGAGAGCCCGCGCATCCGCGAATGCGCCCGCCGTTGCCTCGAACACAATCCCGATCCTGCTGCCGGCGACGCGCTGCGCAACACGCTCGCCCGCACGATCAGCCCCGAGTGGCGCGTCGCACTGATCAACGCGCTGGCCGCACGTGGCGAGCAGGCCAGCGTCAGCGTGCTGAGCAAGATGATCGCTGACGAGGACCCGGCCGTTGCCGCCGCCGCGATCGCCGCCCTCGGCGACATCGGCACGCCTGAAGCCGCGG
>JAUWXH010000268.1 GCA_030616465.1 Planctomycetota bacterium
GAAATGGTCGCACAGCCATTGGAGATCCGCTGCGCACACCCTGAGTTCCCGCTCAAGGCGGTCCTTGTCGGATGAGCTGTTCGCCACAGTCCACACAGTACCCGTTTCTTTCGCGCCGCCTTACGGCATGCGTCTCCGCGCTGCACTTTGCAGTGGGGATGTTCTCGTTCACGACCTCGCCGCACGTCGGGCAGAAACGCACCGGCGCGTCCGTGCGACGGTGATTGAGGTTGGGGCACTTACTGCCACTCGTCATTGCCGTCTCTTCCTATCCATCCACGGCGAACGCCGCATTGGCCTGCGCCAGTCTCGATGACATTAACGGTCCGCCGCAACAGTCTTCGATGGGTCCATTCCTGTAGCGCCGGACCTCCGAATCCGGCGTTTTTGGGCTTTTGAGAGACCTTCGTCGGACACGGAGGTCCGCCGCTACACTTTTGCGGCGGACTGTTAACCCGTACTCCCCGCCGCGACAATCTGATTCGTTTCGCAGAACGTCGGCGGCTCGTAGGTCCAGCCCTGGCGGAGGCGGCGGTCCTCGCGCGCCATCATGAACCGCACGTAGCGGCCCACCAGCGGTGCTGCCAGGCGCGATTTCAGCCCGAACCCGCGGTGGATGTCCTGCAGGACCCGCGCGATCTTCGCCGACAGCGCGCGGTCGCCGCGGAACCAGTGCCGGGCCGCCCAGAGCGCGCCGGCGTAGGTCACCGCCAGGTCTCGGGCTTCCCAGGCGAAGCGCGCCCGAATCCGCGGATCGGGGTGGTTCTTGTAACGCTGCCAGCCCAGCAGGATCGTCCGCGCCACGCGAACGGCGCTCGGCCCGTTCACTTCAAAGTCGCGGTGAAACGCCCGCAGCAGAAACTCGGTCTCCCGGCCGCCGGTGATATGCGGATGTCTGAAGTTGAACCGGCACTCCCCATGGGTGTCGGCCAGGGGGCATTCGTCGGTATCCAAGAGCGTCCCGGCGGCCTGATGCTCGGCGTACAGCGGCGTGCCCGGGCTCGGTGTGTACAGCGCGAACTGGTGAAACTCCGTATCGTGGCTGACCGCGTAGTCGATGGCCGCGTCGATGTTCTCCGGCGTGTGCTCTTCCAGCCCGATGATCGTCGAGCCGAGCACGCGAATCCCGTGCGACTGTAGCGTGCGCACCAGCTTGCGCGTGTCGATGCCGTTGAGCTTGGCGTAGCGCGCGTCCTTGCCCTCCAGGCCCATCCAGACCCAGGAGATCCCCAGCCCCACCAGTTGCTCCATGGTGTACGAGCGCAGCGCGTTCGCCGAGCTGAAGACGTACAGCGCCCACGGCTTGTCGTGCTCGATCATCAAGTCCAGCAGCCGCAGCGCCCGCTTGCGATGCATCAGGAAGTTCTCGTCCATGACGAAGAACGACCGCACCCGCAGGTCCCGCTCCAGGTCGCACATGACCTCGAACAGCTCGTCGCCGGTCTCGTAGAAATGCACGCACTTGCCCTTGCCGCCGAACATCGCCGAGGTCGAACAAAAGTTGCACCCCAGCGGGCAGCCCACCGAGGGGATCAGCGTCGCGGCGACCTCACCCCGTTTGTCCCCCAACATTATGCCCAGGCTGCGCGCGCCGAGGCCCGAGACGATCCGCGGGTGCTTGATCGGCCGGCTTTCGTCTTCGCCGAGGAAGCCGCGCATCCAGCGCACGCCCTCGCCCTTCACGATGTGGTCGGCGTCGATCCGCTCGGCCAGGTCCGGCAGGTTCGCGATGTGCCCGCCGACGAGGATGGCGGCGTCGGGCAGGTGCTCGCGGATGAGCTGGCACATCTTCCGCACCTTCCCGACGTTCGGGATGATCGAGCTGATCCCGACAATGTCGTACCGGTTCGTGGTGATCTCCTGGACGAAGCGTTCTAGATCGGGAAAATCCAGGAGCGTGCACGGGGCGGCGATGTTGGCTTGGATCAGCATCAGCCCCCAGGAGCGGTGAAACATCCGCAGCGAGAAAACCCCCTGCACGCGCGTCACCTGGTTGTGATACAGCTCCATGGGGTTGATCTTCCGGCCGCCGTACTCGTCGTCCCGCGCATACGGCCCGAACACGCTGGTCAGCAGCACGCGGGCGCGCGATCCCAGAGGATGCGTGGACTGGGCCGGGGCCGTGGGAAAACTCGTCGGTGTGATTGTGGCGGTCGCCGTCATGCGGTCGGTACCTTTCTCAGTTAGTCGCGGGCCAGGCGCCCACGTCGGATTCTTCCGAATGCTTGTGTGACTCTCCCGGGGATTTCACGTTCATTTGAACGAGCTCGGCCTGCGGCGTTCCTGGCAGCGCGTGGCTGGCCAGCGCTCCGTCCGCGCTGCGCATCGGGATCCGGCTGGCGGGCACCGCCGTCTTGCGGCGGATGTTACCGCGCATCAGGCGGATGGCCCAGCCCAACGTTCGTCGGATCGTCTGCATCAGACCACACATGCCGGCCAACTGCATGAGGGCGTCGGCGAGGTAGAGCTTGCTCTTTGGACGCACCAGCGCGAGCAGGAAGCGCAGCGGATTGTAGAAGTACAGGTACGCCGCCATGATGTTGAGCTGTTTCTTCCAGGGCTGTTTGTGCTCGGAGGCGACGACGTAATTGGCGTCCATCATGTGTGACTCGACACCCCGGCCACCGGCACTCTCGTACGCCAGACCCGACGTAAACGCTTCGGCGTACAGCTTCGAGCCGGTCGCGGGCGTGATCATCAGGACCTGCAGGCTGATCGCGCCGCCTTTCCGCAGTAGCCGGACCTGATTGAGCAGGCCGTAGGGTTTAGGCCCGCGCGTCATTAGCGGCTGCGTGTCGTGGTGCATCATCATCGGCATCGGGCAGATACCGTATCTCCGCAGCAGGCCGAACGCCTCCCGGGTCTTGTCGACACTCTGCCCCTTCTTGATCAGCGTGGCGGTCATGTCCTCCACGCCGAGCCAGAGCGCGCGGATTCCGGCGTGTCGGGCGAGCGGAAGGTACTCCCTGAGCTTCAAGGTGTCGTGAACGGTGACCTCGGTGGCCCAGCGGATTTTCCGGCGAATCGGGGCGCCATCGATTTCGGTGCGTGCCAGAGTCTCCAGGATCTCCAGCGTGCGCTGCTCGTCATTGAAGAAATTGTCGTCCGCCCCGAAGAAATAACGCAGGCCGTACTCGCGCCCGAGCCGCGCCATGTCCGTCGCGATGCGCTGCCCGCTCTTGACGCGGTATTGCCGCTGGTTGTAGGCGGGGATCGGACAGTACGGGCAGGCAAACTTGCAACCCAGCGTCAGGACGAGCGAGGCGATCGGGCTGTATCGGCGGATCCGGCTCGCCGGGAGAGCCTGCGGAGCCAACGTGGCCTTCCGGCTCGGCGGTTCGAGCAGTTGATAGCCCAGCACCAGGTGTGGTAGCTCGTCGAGATTACCCAGAAGACGTTGGATGCCCGTGTCGACCAGCTCCTCCGCCACCCCCTCGCGATCGGTCCGTGCGTAGACCAAGCCGGGGATGTCGTCGAGCATGCCGCTGTTGCGGGCCCGCATGAACGTCGTTCGCAGCGACTCGTCGTCCGCCCGAATCGACAGCAGAACCTCCAGCAGGCTCAGCAGGATGTACTCTTCGCCGGTCACCGCGACGTCGGCACCCCACGGGTCGAGCGGGTCCCCGCTGAAGACGTCCCACGGCTCGTAGATCGTCTTCGGCCCGCCGACGATGATCAACGGACGATGGACCGGGTCGATCCGGCACGCGTCGCGGATCAGGGCCTCGCACTGGGCCGAGTGGATCTGCATGCTCGAGACCATGAAGATGTCCGGGGTGCGCCCGTCCAGGCGCATCTGCGACGGGCGGAAGTGCCGGTTCCACTGCTGGAGCACGATGCGGGTCTTGTTGAACCCGCAATCGAGCATCGCTGACCCGATGGCCCGCACGCCGGCGGGCGCCATGCGCGTGTCCGCATAGATAAACGGCAACATCCGCGTGCGGTGATCGAACGCGCAGGCGACCACGGTGGTCAAGTCATGCCGGCGGGCGATGTTCCGCAAGCGCTGGCGCAGGCCAAGCAGCTCGCCCGGCCTCAGCAGCTCATCGCCCCGTGCACGACGAGGAAGTTCCATAGGCAGACCGCTCCAACGAAGAAAACCAGCCCGGAAGTCTACCGCAATCCCGCAGACGACGCGCCAACCGTCGGCCAAAAAAGGCCCCGTGTGCTAGGTGGCCGCCTGTCGGCGCACCGCAACCTGAGGCGTGGTGAGGGGCGAGCGAACGTGTGTGTGCGAGTCTGAGGATTGGCAGTCCGGAGAGCGGTCCCCGCCAGCTCATCACCGGTAGGGCGAAGACTTCAGTGGTCGTTGTCAGGACCGGGCTGTGGAGGTGCCGGCGTCTCTCCCGCTGGCGTCTTCT
>JAUWXH010000199.1 GCA_030616465.1 Planctomycetota bacterium
GCGGCGTCGCCGAGGGTACGAAGATGACGTTGGCCGCGGTGGTACTGGTGGGCGGGATGGGCGGGGCAGCGGGCGGCGGGATCAAATGGCCGCTGCTGATGGCAGTCCTGGCCGGCGGCGTGAGCGCTCTGGGGCGCGCCGGCCGCAACACGCCGGAACGCTCGGTCTCCCGGTACACGCTCGCCGGGGCGGCGTGTGTGCTGTCGATGCTCGCGCTGGCGAGCGTGGCGGCGTCGGGGCTGCTGCTGATCGAGAACCACACCGCCTCGCCGTATCAACCGTCGCCGACCTTTGCGGACGCCTTCTTGGACGCGTCATCCGCGGTAGGCGGAGCCAACCTGTCCAGCGGCCTGACGGCAACCGTGACCAGCCCCAACCTGATCACCGGAATGCGCCAGGCGGCTAACCTCTATCAGTACGGCATGTCGTGGCTCATGGCGGCGATGCTGGCCGGGCGGGTGTTGCCCCTGTTCGTGCTTTGCCGGATTGCGGATGCCAGCCGCGCCTCGACTCGCCCGGCTTCGCCGCCGCTGTTGTAGCGGCGCACGTCAAGCTGGCTCGGAACGCACGCCGATATAGAAGTAATGTCCATGGACACGCTTGGCATCATTCTCGCCCGGGCGGGCAGCAAGGGCCTGCCCGACAAGTGCGTACGCCCATTGCTGGGGCGGCCGCTGATCGCCTATACGTGTGACCACGTGGCCGCCTGCAAGCGGCTGTGCAGCGTGCTGCTGACGACGGACTCGGAACCCGCCAAGCAAATCGCCCGGGCCCAGGGCGTCGAGATCGTCGATCGGCCGGCCGAGCTGGCCACGGACACGGCGCCGGTAGACGCCGCCGCACGCCACGCGGTCGAGGTCTGGGAAGCGCGGCATGGGCGAAGCGTCGATGCCGTGGTCCTGCTATACGCTAACGTGCCGGTCCGGGCGGAAGGGGTGATCGATCGGGCAATCCAGCTTCTGGAACGAACGGGGGCCGACTCGGTGCGCACGGTCGCGCCCGTGAGTAAGCAGCACCCGGATTGGCTGCATCGACTCGAAGGCGACCGGATGATTCAGTATCGCCCCAACAGTATTCACCGGCGACAGGACCTCGAACGGCTCTATTATCACGACGGGGCCGTGGTGGCCGTCACGCGGCAGGCCCTGTTCGACGCGCTCCAGACGCCGGACGACCCCCACGCGTTTTTCGGGCGCGACCGGCGGGCGCTCGTGCAGCGCTGCGAGGACGCGGTGGACATCGATGAGACCAGCGACCTGCACCTGGCGGAATCAGTGCTACGCGCCCCGGCGGCAGTCCAGCCGTGAACATCGCCCCTTCGAAACATCTCATCTCACCCGCCGTCATGATCGGCCACCGCAAGGTCGGTCACGGTGAGCGGACCTACGTGATCGCCGAGGCGGGCGTAAACCACGACGGGCGTCTGGAAAAAGCGCTGGAATTGGTCGATGTCGCTGCTGCGGCCGGTGCCGACGCCGTCAAGTTCCAGGTCTTTCGCGCTGCCGAACTGGTGACCGCGGCGGCGGGCGTCGCCGAGTACCAACGAGCCACCGGCGGGCGTGGCCAGCGCGATACGCTCGGCGGCCCCGCTGGTGCGAGAATCCCTTCTCGCACCTCCCAGCGCGATATGCTGGCCGGTCTCGAACTGTCGAGGCGCGACTTCGCACAGGTCCACGCACACTGCGTCGAGCGCGGCATCGAGTTTCTGGCGACGCCGTTCGGCGTGAACGACGTAGACCGGCTGCTGGCGCTAAACGTGCGAGCGATCAAGATCGCTTCCACCGACCTCGATAACGTTCCACTGCTGCGCAAGGCCGCCGATACCGGTCTGCCGCTGATCGTCTCGACCGGAGCGTCCACGGCGGAGGAGATCGCAGGGTGCGTCGAACGGCTGCGCACCTGGGACGCCGGTGATCGGGTGGCACTGCTCCACTGCGTCAGCCGCTACCCGACACCGCTCGAGGCGGCCAACCTGCGGGTGATCGCGGCGCTGCGGGAGAGATTCGGCGTTCCCTGCGGGTTCAGCGATCACACGACGTCAACGCGGATCGGTGCCTGGGCGGTCGCCGCAGGCGCGTGCCTGCTCGAGAAGCACTTCACGCTCGACCGCGACGCGCCCGGGCCGGACCACGGCATGTCGCTCGATGCGGAGGGGTTGACGGCGTATATCTCGGGCGTGCGAGAGGTCGAAGTGGCGCTCGGGTGCGGAGCCCTGGGGATGACCGAACCGGAAGGCGAGGTACGGGCGGTCGCGCGTAGAAGCGTCGTGGCGGCCCGACCGATTCGCGCGGGCACGGTCCTCTCGCCGGATTTGCTGACCGTGAAGCGTCCGGCCGGTGGGATCCCGCCAACCGAGCTGGAAGCGTTGGTGGGCCGGCACATCCTGGTGGATGTCGGCGCGGACACCACCCTGACGCGGGATATGATCCAGTGAAACCGAGCGGGCGGTCTGGTCGCCGACGCCGCATCGCGGTCGTGACGGGCACGCGAGCCGAATACGGCCTGCTGCGCTCGACACTGGAAGCGATCCGCGCGCACCGCAGGTTGGAACTCCAACTCGTCGTCACCGGGATGCACCTGCTGCGCAAGTTCGGCCATACCGTGGACGACATCGTGCGGGACGGGTGGCGCATCGACGCCCGCGTCAAGATGCAGACCGGCTCGGACGGCCCCACGGACCAGCCGGTCGGCCTGTCGCGCGGCATCGCCGGGATCGCGCGTTTCCTGGAACGTGGCAACGCGGACGTCGTGGTGGTGCTCGGCGACCGGATCGAGGCCATGGCCGGTGCACTGACGGCCGTGACGACCGGACGCGTCCTCGCGCACATCCACGGCGGCGACGTTGCCCCTGGCGACTTCGACGACTCGTTTCGGCACGGCATCACCAAGCTGGCACACCTGCACTTTGTGGCGACGCGGAAATCGCTGCGGCGTGTGCTGCGGCTGGGCGAAACGCCGGAGCGCGTCCATCTGGTCGGCGCACCCGGGCTCGATCGGCTGGGCCAACTCATCACCGCGGTAGACGCGCGCACCGGCAGTAGGGGCAAAGATCATCTTTGCCCTCCCACGGCCCTGGTGGTGCAACACCCCTGCGGCCGGTCGGTCGCTGTCGAGCGGCGGATAATGGAAGACGTGCTCCGAGCGGTGCGGACGGCCGGCTTGCGGCAGATGATCGTCTACCCCAACAGCGACCGCGGACATCGCGGGATCATCCAGGCGATCGAGCGACACGCAAGCGCGAACGGCGACGACGTACAGCCGGTTCGCTCGATGCCGCATGACGATTACCTTCGTACGCTGCTGCACGCGGACGTATTGGTTGGGAACTCCTCCAGCGGCATCATCGAGGCGCCCTTTGCCGGGACGCCCTCGGTTGACGTGGGCGACCGGCAGGCGGGCCGCCAGCCGGGCGGGTCCTCCGTAATCCACGCTGAGGAGTCATTCAGCTCGATCCGCGGCGCGCTGCGGCGCGCTCTGAAAAAACGCCCGCGGCTAGGCGGACGCAGCGTCTACGGCGACGGTCGTGCCGGCGAGCGAATCGCCCGGCTACTGGCCACGCTCCCGTTGACGCCGACACTGACCCGCAAACGGCTGGCGTTCTAGGGGACACGCGGCCGACGGGGATCACTGTAGTCATCCTGAGCGAAGTGAAGGATTTCTTGTTGGATTCAGGGGAGTCTCCGCAGCCTGGGGCGAGATTCTTCGGTCGCTGCGCTCCCTCAGAATGACAGCGCGCTACACTCTCTCAGAATGACACTGTGTCGGGCAAGCGCGCCGGTTGCGCGTGAAGCGCGACGGTTGGGGGGATCAGGCCGGGAGCAGGCCGGCGGCCTCCAAACGCTTGGCCAAGCCGACCAGGTGCACCGACCCGGTGATGCATACCAGGTCGTCGCGCGACACGCTCTTGCAGGCGATGCGGTAGGCTTCCGGCAGGCCGGGCGCGACCTGGGCCATCTTGGGCGACTTCTCCTGGAAGAGCGTCAGCAGCTCCGCCGGGTCGGTCGAGCGGGGCGTGCCCGTGCCGGTAAAGATCACCTTGTCCGCCCCGAACCGCAGCTCGCTCAACATCCCGTCGATGTCCTTGTCGGCCGAACAGCCGAAGATCACCACCATCGAGTCGTAGGGGATGTTCTGACCGATGGCGCGCATCAGGGCGCGGATACTGTCGGCGTTGTGCGCGGCATCCACGAGGGTACGCGGCTCCTCGCAGATGATCTCCAGTCGGCCGAGGATCTTCACCTTCTCGAGCCCGTCAATCGCATCCTGTTCGGCGATCGACCAGCCGCGCTGGCGCAGGGCGTCGATGATTCCCAGGGCCACCCCGCAGTTGTAGGCCTGGTGCTCGCCGAGCAGCGGCACGCGCAAGTGGCTGAAGCGGGTTGTGGGCGTGGTTATGCAGACGCGCGTGTGCGGGCCGGTGATCCGCGACGATTCGAAGCGATAGCTGAACTCGATATCCTCGGCCACGAACCTGAGGTCGCAGCCAACCTTCTCCGCCGCGGCGCGCAGCACGTTTTTCACCCCGCGGGACTGCGGGGCGCCGATCACGGGCACGCCGGGCTTGAAGATGCCAGCCTTCTCCTCGGCGATCTGCTCGAGCGTGCCGCCGAGCTGCGCCACGTGGTCGTAGCTGATGCTGGTGATGCCGCAGACCTCGGGCTTAATGACGTTGGTGGAGTCGAGGCGGCCACCCAGCCCGGTCTCGATCACGGCAATGTCCACCTTGCGAGCGACAAAGTAAAGGAAGGCGGCAGCGGTCATGAGCTCGAAGAAGGTCGGCGCGTCGCGTCGCAGGCGTTGGGCCACCGGTGCGACCTTGGCCATGAGCTTGGTGAACTGGCTCTCGGGGACCATTTGGCCATCGACCGTAATCCGCTCTCGGAGGTCAACGATATGTGGGGAGGTGTACATTCCGGTCCGATAACCGGCGTTCTGGAGCATGGCGGCCAGCATATGGCAGGTCGACCCCTTGCCCTTGGTGCCGGTCACATGGACCGTCTTGACCTTCTTGTGCGGGTTCCCCAGGCCGG
>JAUWXH010000454.1 GCA_030616465.1 Planctomycetota bacterium
GGCAGAACGCGCACGCCGGATTGGGGCAGGTCTCCGCGTCTGGCGTCCTGCTCGTTCCCCCGCGAGAGAGTTCGCAGATTCGTCGAACGATTCGTTCAATGTCCGCCTCGCTAAGATTCTCCATGCCTTGCTCCTGGCCGCGTTCGGATCCGGCTGGGCCGGATTCGGCGACGACGTGGGCCGCCGCCTGCGACGGCTCGATCATGGCAGCCCGCCTGAGGTGACGTTCCGCGGTGCACTCGGTCGTCAGCCACAGCTCGACGATCTGCAAGGCCAGATCGGGGCCAACCAAGCCGGCTCCGAGCGTCAGCACATTCGCATTGTTGTGCTCGCGACTGTTGCGCGCCGAAGACAAGTCGTAGCACAGCGCCGCCCGCACCCCAGGCAGCTTGTTCGCCGCCATCGCCGAGCCGATACCGGCCCGGTCCACCACGACGCCGCGGTCCACCTTCCCCTCCGAGACGGCCCTTGCCACGGCGTGAGCAAAGAGCGGATAGTCCACCGGCTGCGTGCTGTGCGCACCGCAGTCCTCGACGCGGAAGCCCCGCTGTTGAAGGTACGACTTGATGGCCTCCTTGAGCTCGAAGCCACCGTGGTCTGCCCCGAGGGCAATGCGTCGAATTGGACCAGAATCGGGCATAATCCAACGTCTGAAAGCTTGCCAGACCGCGCGCCCTACCCGGCGCGCATCCTCTACAGGCGTCAACGGCGCGCCCGTTGCACTCCGCACGTCCGCAGCGCGTCGTTATCGACGCGGTCAATCAGTCTCGCAGTCAAACTCCTCTCTGCGCTGGGCGTACACTCCCTTGTCAAACCCCGACGGCTGCCGCTCGCCGGGGAGGATGCGCTCGGCCAAATCCGCATAGGACTCATCGACGAACCTCGCGTAGACGCTCGTGATGCGGGGATGAGCGTGGCCCAACTGACGCTGCACGAAGAGCAGGTTTCCCCCGGTGCGCAAGTACGCCAGATAGCCGTACGTGTGCCGCAACAGTTGCACGCTGGCGCGGTCGCCAAGCCCCGCCTCCGTCAGGATCCTCACGACCCGGCGATACAAACCCGTCCGTTCATACGGCCGTCGATGCTCATTGAGTACCAGGGGCTGCGTGCGGTCGCTCGGATCGACGCCGCGGGGAACGAACCGTCGTCGGACCCCGTCAACGTACTGGGAGATCAACACGCTCACTCGGCGAGGCACGAACACCGTGCGACTCCGCGCGGCGGCTCCGCGCACGACCAACGCGGATTCCCCGCTGCCGACGATTGTGTCGCCCATGGTCAGGCCACAGAACTCGGAGTTGCGCAATCCGGATAACAAAAGCGCGGTTATGATCACCTCGTCGAGTTGAGCGCTAACCCGTCCCGGGCCCTGTGCGGACTCCGCCCGCTCACGCAGGAAGGCCATTAGGCCATCAGCTTCCGTCTCGGAGAGCAGTCTGTTCCGCGCCAAGTCCAAAGCCGCCTCAGCTTGCAACTAATCAGAGCTATTTTGTTGAGAGTCTACCTCAACCTCAGTGAGATGTAAAGATGAAAATCCCGATTTTTTGTCTCCGGCCCGATGGCGCTGTCCGCGCTTGCCGAGAACACCACCCCGGGTGGTCGGAAGGGTCGGTGAGGGGGCGAGCGGATGGGTTGGTGCGGGCGTACCACGTCGATTTCCGTCGAGAGCGCCCCCAGAATGCGTTTTTCGTCGACGCCGGCGGATGAGGGCCCGAGGGAGGCGGCCGGGGCAAGCGCGCCCGGTAGATGTCTTTCGGGCTTTCCAGTAGGTCAGGGCGGCGTTACCCGTAGGGCGCTCGGATACTCGAGGTGCGGGATCGAAGCACGGCCGAGCCGGAGAGCGGCAGACGATGAATGGGCAACAACCCACACGCCCAGACACGCCCTGAGCACGCCCCAGCCGATGTGGAGCCCCCCGCCTGGAGAGAACGGCCAGCCGTAAGTGGCTGGCTGTCAGGAACTTACGGGATTAGCGCGGACGTAACCCTCTTCGAAATGTCGCGCGCAGGAAAACAGAGACACGCAAGGCATCGGGTTCGCTGCAGCGAATCCAACCCTGGGTGTTCGGTTCGGTCAGGGAACCCAACGGTCTTCGAAACACTCCGATCACCGATTGGAGGGCCGGGCGATCCAGCGCGCCACGTTCTTCGACGAGCTGTCCTGTAAGCGGCGATCGAAAAGCGTGGCCCAGGGGTGGTGCCGGTGGTCGGTCAAAAAAGCAGTGCCCCTGGCCGCCGCGAGCTGGTCACGGCTCCGCCTTACGCGCCCCGAGATTGAACGGCCCGAGCCGCATCGGCTCCACGCAGGAGGTGTCCAGGCCGTCGACGCTGCCGCGCTCGAGGAAATCGCGCATGATCGAATCCACGCAGGGGCCGGCGGCGCCGTGCGACCCTGGGACGACGACGTGGAGGCTATTCTTCAGGTGGCGGGCGGCCTGCGCGCCCCAGCGCGGCGGTGTGACCGGGTCGAGCGTTCCCGAGAACAGCAGCACCGGCACATCGGAACGCACGGGCTGCCGATAGTCCTCGGGAACGTCGGAGTCCGGCCAGAATCTGCAGACCGCCATCTGCCGGCGCACACGCCCATCGCCGAGAAACGTGCCCTGCGTGTGTCTGGCGACCGACGCGGAGTCGATGCGCGGGATATCCTCGCCACACGTCACACACAGCAGCATGCCGAAGGCGATCG
>JAUWXH010000006.1 GCA_030616465.1 Planctomycetota bacterium
GCGGCGTCAATCGTGATCGTCTTGAGCGCATCGTCGTCGCTGAGGCCGCCACGGACGGCGAACGCTGCTTCCATGTTCAGGTGCAACAGGCCACGTCCGGCCACGCCCCAAAGGGTGATCGCCGGCGTGATCGGCCCGACGGCCACAGTCACGCCGTGGTCTCGCAGAATGCGCGCGTTCTCGATCGATGAGCCGGTCGGCCGGTTGAAACGCTCGTCGGGGTAGCGGTCGGTGCGTGGAGTGATGACGGCGCTGACGCCGGCCCGCCCCAGTTCCGGTGCGGTGGTCCAGCCTTCGTAGGCACCGCGGATCACCAGGTCGAAGCCGTAGGTGCTAGCCAGGTCCGCCAGGTCCCGCAGCCCATGTGTCGTGTTGGCGGACGCGACCGCCACCGCCTCGCGTTGCAGCAGCTTGCGGTACTTCTCGTACTTGCCCTTCAGCCAGTCTTTGTCGGGCGGTTTGGCATCCTTGTTCTTTTTCTTCTCGCGTTCGAACTTCCGCAGGTCGCGCAGGTACGTCCGCACGCGCTCGAAGTCGGCCCGCAATTGGGCCCGTTCCAGCGGCTTGCGCGTCTGATATGTCAGCTTCACGAACAAGTTGCGCTTGAGGACCATGTCCTCGGTCGAGGCGAACGTCAGCTTGGCGGCATGATCGCCGGCCAGCGCCGTCGTGATCCCGCCCGCGAGTGCAACGTTCATGTTGAGCGAGTACACGTTGGTGGCATCCTGCGGCTCCTTGCCACTGTGGATTCCCCCGGCGGCTGCGGCGACCAACCCCGGGTACACGTACATGCCGCGGGCATCGATCACCTCACACTCCTGTGGGAGGTGCACGTCTGTACCGATCGCCGCGATGACGCCATCCTTGGCGAGCACGGTGGCCCGCTCGAGCACCGGCCCGGTAACGGTGTGCACTCGGCCGTTGATCACGGCCAGATAGCGCTCCTTCTCCTCCTCGACAGCCTGTGTCGTGGTGGTGGTAGGCGTCGTGGCCAATTGCGTTGCCGGAGCTGTTGCTGGTTGTGACTCGGGTTGGGTCGTCGGCTGCGACTGCGGCCGGGTAGTCGGTTGTGACTCGGGCTGTGCGATGGCCCAATGGGACGCGATCAGGCTCCCGAGCAGCACGACGAACAGGGCTTTGCCGGTGCTATGCATTAGTCGGAGCCCTCCACCCGATGAACCACTTCGCCAGCGATCATCACCTCGCGCACCCGGGCCGTCGGATCCAGCGGGTCGGCGTCCAGGAAAATCAAATCGGCGTCCTTGCCCTTTTCGATGCTGCCCAGCCGGGCGTCAAGTCCCAGCAGGCACGCCGGATACAGCGTGACTGACTTGAGCGCTTCCGCGCGCGGCCAGCCCTCACGCACCAACTCCGCGATCCGGCTGAGGATTCGTTGATGTTCGCGTGTCGAGTCGTCCAGCGGCGTCAGCGAGACCTCACAGCCGGCCGCAGAGATCATGCGCACGAGGTGGAGCCGCTCGGCGGAATACGGTACGCGGCCGATGCGCGGTTGGAGGACGATCTTGATTTCCTGCTCGCCCATTTTCTCGACCACGTATTCCAGGTCCGATTGCCGGGAGTAGCGGGCGTAGAAGTGGTGGGCGATTTCGAATTGCTCGAGCACTTCGCTCATGTGCACGAAGTCGGACGCGCTGCGTAGCTCAATCAGCGCGAAGATGTCCGGCTTCTCTTGAATCAAATCGACCAGGGCCTGGTGCGCGGGGTCGATGGGCGGCGGCTTAAAGGCGGGCTGGGTCGTCGGTTGCGTGGCCGGCTTTGTCGCCGGCTCCTTCTTCTCGCCTTTGCGTTGCTTCTTCTGCTGCTCCGCCTTCTTCTTCTGCTCCTGCTTGAGCTTCTGCTGCTTCTTCTCGAATTCCTTGCGGGCCTTCTCGACCTTCTCGATCTCCTTCTGGGCCTTCTCAAGCGCGCCGCGCAACGTGCGCTTGTCGGCGGTGACGCGTAAGTAGGCCGGCGAAAGCAGCATACGCTGTTCTTCCAGACCCACGGTCCGCACCACGATTGCCCGTCCAGGAATCCCGCTGCCGTCGGGCATCAATGCGAGCGCCGTGTAGCCCGCGTCGAGCAACTCGTCGTACACACCCGGCGGCGGATAGTACTCATCCGCCACGCTCAGGTTTCCATGCACGCCGCTGCGCTTGTAGCCGGGTAATCCGTAGCGGGTGTGAGGGTTGACCAAGCCGGGCATGACGACCCGGTCGCGCGCGTCAATGACCTTTGCGTTCAGCGGATACTCGATGCCCCGGCCAACATTGTGGATCTTGCCGGCATCGAGCACGATTATCCCCTTATCGATCTCCTTGCCCGTGTTGGTGATGACCTTGCGGGCGAGGATGACGACGAAGCGCTCATCGTCCTCCTCTTGGGCGAAGCACATACCCTGAAAGACCTCGACGTTCGCCACCCCGGCCAGCATCAGGAGCAACACCGCAATCGGCGCGGTTCTCGACGGCCAGCAACCGCGCGGGCTGAAGCCCGCAGCTCCAGACTGTTCCCTGGCTTTGTGGCTCTGTGGCTTCGTCGCTTCGGTCATCAGCGTCTTCCCTAGAATCGCCGCAACCCCTGCGTACCGTCGTACACGATCTTGCCGTTCACGAGCGTCATCAGACAGGCCGAGCGCGGGTCTAGCGGGTCGCCGGTCCAGATGCTCAGGTCGGCCTGCTTGCCCGCCTCGACGCTGCCGACCTGGTTGTAGACGCCGATCGACTTGGCGGTGATGTTGGTGATGCCGCGCAAAGCCTGGTAGGGCAGCCAGCCATACCAGCACGCCATCGCCGCCTGGTAGGTCAACTCCTTCTGCGGCACGACCGGGGCGTCGGTGTTGACCCCGAGTCTGCGGACGCCGTTCTTCCACCACCCGCTGGCGTTGCCGATCATGCGTCGGGCGGTGCGGTCGAACTCGTACTGGCGCGGGCCGTTGATTGTCCACGCGTCGCTTTGGCTGACGATCGGCCCGACTTTCCACCCGTTGAACGTGCAGTGGTCGAGCACGGTCCAGATGTCGAACTTCGTGGTGATCATGTCGATCGTGGTCATCATCAGCTGGTAACCCTGCGTATGCAGGGTTGCCGGATACTCGCGCCGAAACGTTCCGCGCATGCCGGCCCAGATCGGGTCGAACTCCGGGCGTTCAGTCGTCTCGCCCTGCTCGTACGCCTCCCACTTCAAGTGATAGTCACGGGCCTTCTCAAGCGTTTGGCGCAGGTTCCAGTTCATGAATCTCCGGCCGTTGCCGCCAAAATACCATTCGGGGTTGCCCGCCTGAGAGATTTTGAGCGAGCCGGGCGAGCGCATGATGATCTCGCCGGGGTTCTTACCGCCCGTGCTGACGACCGTGCCCATGCCGGCCAAGTTGGTGCCGCTGCCGGGGATCATCATGACGGTGGTCACGCCGCCGGTACGAGCCATTTTGATCCAGTCGTTCTCGGCCTGCGGAATACAGCGGCTGTCCAGTCCGGGGTTCGTCTGGTAGACCATGTCGTTGAGGTCGCCCCAGCTACCCGCAGCGCTGTGGTTATGCGCGTCCACGTTGCCCGGCAGCAACCAGTGCTCGGAGAAGTCCAGCACGCGGTAGTTCTCCGGGATCTCGACCTCACCGGCCGGTCCGAACGCCTCGATCTTGTTCCCCTGCACGAGCACGACCGCGTCGTTCATGACGGTGTCGGCATCGTCGAGGGCGACGACCTTGGCGACGCGGAACGCCAGGCCTGCGAAAGCTTCATCGGCGGCACTGGCGGATAAGCCACCAGCGGCACCCAAGGTGAGCGCCAGCGGGATCACCGTCACGAGGCGATAGGCCGACCTGGGCCTGCGAAGTGGCATATTCCTTGGTCCCTTAGTCCCTCTGTCCCTCGGTCCCTTCTTCATCCGGCACCTCACGTCCGGCCACGATGACGCGCTCCAGGCGGCTGCCCGCATCAAACGGGTGCCCGCTAAAGATGAGCACGTCTCCGTCCTTCCCCGGTTCCAGTGAGCCGACGCGATCGTCGAGCTTGTACATCCGGGCCGCGTCGATGGTCAGCGCCCGCAGCGCGGCGTCGCCGCCCAACCCTTGCTGCACCGCAAACAGCCCCATCAACGACAGATTGCGCGCCCCATCCTCGCTGTCGCTTTGCAACGCGACGTGGATGCCTTTGCGGCTAAGGTCAGCCGCCTGGTTGTACGGCTGGCGAGTCCGCGTGCGGACGATTTCCCGCGGCAGGACCACGCCGAGCTTGTCCTTGTGCGCCACGATCTTCTCGGCGATGTCCGCGGCATCTTCGGCGCCGAGCAGCACCAGCGGCACCTTGAACTGATCGACAAACAGCTTGAGGGTGGCGTCGATCTCCGCGGCTGTCCGGACCTCTACGACCGCCGGTATCTTCCCCGCCAGCAGCGGACGGTACGGTTCGAGCTTTTCGTCAAGCTTAGGCGGGACAGGCCGCCCCTCCTTCGTCCGCTTCTTGCGGCGCTGGACTTTGAACTCGACCGGGCCCTTGTCGGTGCGGGTGGCCTCGAAGTCCAGGTTGAAGTCTCCGATGCTCACTTGGCCGACCATGTGGTCTTCGCGGTCCAGCGTCGCCGTAACCGTGGGTTTGCCGAGCGGAGTCTCGACTTCCATTTCGAGCGTGACTTCGTTGCCCTCGAGCGTCCCGCTCAACTCAGTTTCTTCACCGCTGGTCGGATCGGTCATGCGGCCTTCGATCGCGGTCCCCGTGAGCTTCAGCGTCATCGTGCCTGACATGGGCTCCGGCATCGGGCCGCCGCTAAGGCTGTACTCCCACACGCCGGTGATCGGATCCGGCTTGCCCTCCTCGATAACCGTCTCCGCTTGCTCTTTGGGCTTGGCGGTCTTCTTGCCCTCGGCCCGCTCCTTCTTCCATTTCTCCAGCTCGGCGTAATACTTCTTCCAGCTCTCGTCGTACTTCTTTCCAGCGTCCAGCGCTTTGCGCAGCGGCTCGATGCCGGTGAGCGGGTCCTTTCCGCGTAGTGAGAACTTCAGCCCGCACAGTTCGCGCGCGACGAGCTCGTCGCGCCCCTGGCCGTAGGTCTTGATCGCGGCCATCCGAGCACCATTGCTCGCGCCGCGATAGGGAGCCAGCAGAATGGAGGTGACACCCGCCCGGGCCACGCGCACGAATTCGCGCCCCGCCACCGCGACCGTCCAATCCGGGCGTAGGTCCGGTGTGGCAACCGTCCGGTCGCCCTCCAGGCCGAGATGCCCGTGGGCGTCGATGAAGCCGGGTGTAAGAAAGCCATCCGCCCCGGCGTCGATGACCTTGGCAAATGGCGGATGTGGCACACGCTGCCCGACCGCTTGTATCTTCCCGTCTTCGATCAGCAGCGCGCCGTCACGCAACACCGTCCCGTCGCCAACCCAGATCGTTCCGGCTTTGACGACAAGCGCGTCGCTCGGCGGAGCCTCGAAAACGACCCGACCAGCGACGTAGACCTGCTGCACGTGACTGTTAACGTCCAGCGGGTCGCCGGTCAGCACGAGCAGGTCGGCGTCTTTGCCGGGAGCGAGGCTACCGACGCGTTCGTGGACGCGGAGGATTTCGGCCGGTACGCGCGTGATTGCAGCGAGTGCCTGCTCGGGCGGCATACCGCCACGGACGGCGAGGATGGCAGCCATGCGCAGATCTTCCCGGCGGTCACCTTGCCCGCCGGCCAGCGCGATAGTGAGCGCACCCGGCTCGGCGGCGTCGGCGAGCCGTCCGGCGGTCGTGAGCCGGGGCTCGAGCGCCTCCGGGCGCGGCCCGATATTCGGGCCGGGGTGGCGATACTCATGTTCCAAGCGCACCACCACCGGCACCCCCGCCTCTGCCAACACCGCCGGGAGTTGCTCGGCTTGCATCAGGCCAACCAGATATGCCGGTCGGTCGTGCCGCTTGATGAATTCCACGGCCCCCTCGATGTCCGCTGCCCGTCGCACCTGAACGCGTAGTGGCAAACCGGCCGCCCAGCTCTCGGCAAATGAGCGGGCGTGCACATCGAATTTGTCGAGTCGCTGCGCCTCGGGATTCTCCAGCCACGATTTCGCCGCCGCGATTCGCTCCTCCAACTCCAGGTACTGTCCCAATCGCGAGTCCGGCCTCTGCCCACGGGCCGGCTCAATCGGCACGTCCGAGGAAGCGTAAAACGGCCGCTCGACCACGGGCGGCGGATCGAATACGCCCAACGTGATCGTCAGATCAGCCGCCGAGACGAGCGTACGCTCTTCCAGCGGTCCAGCCAGCTTGACCACGGCCCCCACGCCGCTGACCAGTCGGTGACTTCCAGGATCGACATGCACGGTCGTGGTACTGCGCGCGAGCGTGGCGGTGTAGTCGGCGTACGTGTCGAACGCATCCAGCGCGCGATACGCACCGCTGACGGAGTGGGGCCCGGCGTGCTGGCCCGCCAGTGAACCGCCAGCCGATACGAAACCCGGGCAGACTACCTCGTCGCGCAGCTCAATCAGGGGCAGGTCCGGCGGAACGTCGAGATCCTGGCCGACTGCTACGATCCGTCCGTCGCGTACCAGGATCATTCCGCGCTCGATGGGCCCGGGCTGTTCGGACGTTACCGGGTACACCGCTCGGGCGCGAATGACGAATGAAGGTGCAGCGCCGGCATGTGTGGGCGGTGGCGTGACGCGCTCTTCTTCGGTCGACGGCTCGGGCAACCCGGTCATCGCCAGCAGGCCGAGCGACAACACAGCGCCCACCGCCACCAGGATTACCGGTCGGAAGGCGGTGCCGCCGGGGCGGCAGTGCCGCCGGGCTGCAGCCGCACTTGTTCTCTTCGGCCGCCTCACTCGGCTTTCTCCTGGGGCTGGTCGGCTTCGGAGGACAGCAGCCGTTGCAGCCGCACGTCTTTCTCACGTTCGTAGGCCAGAATCCCGTCGATGAAGACCTTCTCGACCACGCTGGTGAAGTCGAGCGGGTCGCCGCTGAAGATCACCAGGTGAGCGTCCTTGCCCGGTTCGATCGAGCCAAGCCGCTTCTCCAGCCCCAGCATCTTGGCCGGGTTGAGCGTGATCGCTCGCAGGGCCTCGTCGCGCGGGATCCCGTGCCGCACACACTGGGCTGCCTGATAGGTCAGCATGCGCTCGGCATATGAATCGTCCGGCCCCGGCACTAGCGCGAACAGCAGCCCGGCCTCGAAGATCTCTTTCGGCACGAACGTCTCACGCACCTCGCCGGTCAACGGGTTCGTCTCGCGGTGGGTGAGTTGGGAAGGCAAGACCACCGGCCGCGCGGCCTGCTTCAACTCGCGGACCGCCTTGTAGCAGTCACCACCCAGCACCAGCACCGTGCGGGCGAAGAACCCATTGTCGTTCGCCACCTTGACCGCAAGCGCCACATCCATCGCGTTGCCGCAGTAGACAAAGGCCCCGAGCGGTTTGAACAGCGTGGGCCCGTCTTCGCCCTCCACGCGCACCTGCCCGCCGCGCAACCGCAGCAGGTTGCGATGCTGATCGTCGATGTCTTCGGCCCGGATCAGCTCGCGACCGCGCTTGCGCGCCTCGGCCGGCCCGACCTCGATCTCCTTCTCGTCCTCTTTGAGCTTCTCCTCGTAGCGCTTCTCGGCGAGCTTGGCCAGGTAATCGTCCAGCTCCAGAAACGTCTCACGCAGCATGGCCATCTGGAGCATGCGGTCGTGGCCGCGGCGCGGCGTGGCCGAGATCTTCAGGAAGGCCCCTTCGGCAATCGTCATCTCTGCCACGGTCATTCCGATCGGCCGCACGACCCGTCCGACGCCGCCGATGACCGTGTTGTTCGCCGGGATCACGTGAACACCCGTCGTTCCCAGCCGCAGGCAATCCTCGAAGAAAAGCTGTGACGGGTCGAGCGCGTCGCGAGCGTCCAGGTGCGGCGTCACGGGGCGGTTCTCATTAGGGATGTCCATGCCGCGCCAGGTGTGGACGTTGATCATCCCGGGAAAGACGACCTTCCCGCTGACGTCGAACACCCGCGCGTCGTACGGGACCTCGACGTCCTTCCCGACGGCGACGATCTTGCCGCGCTCGATCAGCACGGTGCCCTGCTCGATCGGCGCGCCGGAAACCGGAATGATCCGGCCTCCGGTCAGGGCCACCTTGTCCGGCGGTGGACAGGCCGCGACGGCGCCGGCAGCCATCGACCCAAAGATCGCCAGCAGACATGCCACGTTGCCAAGCCGCGTATAAAGCATCAGATCGTTTCCTTCGCCCCTCAGGCCAGCATCCGACTGGTAAACCCGCTGTCTCGCTCTCGACCCTCTACTCCTCGTAGACGACACGCCCGTCGATCATCACCAGCAAGGGGCGGCTGGTCGCATCGAACGGCTCGGTATTCCAGACGACGAGGTCTGCCGCCGCCCCAGGTGCCACAACGCCCAGCTTGCCCGACAACCCGAGCAGGGAGGCTGGCGTAGCGGTAATCGCCCGAAGCGCCTCCTCAGCCGACAGCCCGTGCCGCACCGCGTACATGCCCTGGCGCAGGAGCCCCTCTTCGTCGCGCAATTCCTGGGCGGTCAGCGCGAACTCGATCCCGGCGTCGGCCAACTGCTTCGGTGTGTTCAGCCGCGGGCGGTTGGCCTCGCCGCTGTAACGCCGGTAGCCCGTCGGCGCCATGTAAATCGGCCCGAAGATCACTGGGACGTCGGCGGCCTTGAGCTGGGGCAGGCAACGATAGGCTTCGGTCGCTTCCTCAAGAACGAACTTCAGCTTGAATTCGGCGGCCAGTCGCAGCGCGGTGAAGATGTCGTGCTGCATGCGTGCCTGAATGCGCAGCGGGATCTCCCCGTCGAGCACCTGTTGCAGCACAGGCAGCGCCTGGCGCGGCGGCATGTCAGCCCCGTGCAATTCGAGACCATCGCGGGCGCGCTGCGCGTCGTAAAACGCCTTGCGGAAAACCCACTCCACCCCCATTCGCGTCGTCGGCCGCCGCGTGTGGAAGCTGGGGGGTACCGGACGTCCGCGCCCCGGCGGGCGCCTGTTCCTGCGGCCGCGCCGGCTGGGATCACTACCCATCGTCGCTTTCACCGCGCCTGCCCGCCGCACGACGCGCCCGCTCAGCGGACCGGCGGTCTTCACAACCGTGCCGCGGCTGCCGATCACACTGGCCGAGTCCGGCGAGACGTAAACGGTTGTCACGCCGCCCTTCATCAACCGCGCGAAGTCGTTCGAGAACAAATTCAGCGAGTCGCTCACCAACCGATGTGGGGTTACCTCGGAAGCATGCTCGGCCCACGTCAGATTGGGTGGGCTGGCAGCGGCGAGCCCTTCCGGCGTGGTAAACGAAGGTGGGCCTCCGCTCTCGGTGCCGGACGCCCGGTCCTCGTCCCCGTATCTACGCTGTTGGAGTTCCGCCAGCGTGTGCCAGAAAGAAGGTTGCGCCGCACTGTAAACGCGGCTCGAGGCCGCTTGCGGGATCTCGAAATTGACTGCACAGCAAGCGTCGATCAAGCCCGGCGTAATCACGGCGTCCGCCAGCTCGATCACCCGGGCCTGCTCGGGAACTTGGAGATCGCGCCCCACCGCTTCAATTCGACCGGCCCGGACGATAACGATGCCACCGTCGATCGGAGCGCCGCTGACGGTGTAGACACGCCCGGCTTTGAGGACGATGACCTGGTCGGTATCGTCCGCGGCTGCCGGGCTTGTTGCTGCCGACAGCACGAGCATTAGGGCGACGGCGATGCGCACTGGCGGGCAAGCCGCCCGGGGCACCCGACGGGAAGGGATTCCCGTGCGAGTGGGTGCGAGAAGGGATTCTCGCACCAGCAGCGCACTGGCGGGCAAGCCGCCAGTGCCACCCGCAGTCGACCCCCGTCCGCTGTCCAACGCAGCCGCAATCATGGCCGATCTCCCTCCGATGCTTTCAGGCCGGGCACGTAGACGCGCTGGCCGGCGACATAGACCGCCAGGACACGCGAACGCAGATCGAGCGGGTCTCCCGAGAACACGACCAAGTCGGCCTGGTGTCCCTTTTGAATCTTGCCGATCCGATCGCCCATACCGAGCAGGTCTGCCGGGACAGCAGTGATCGCCCGACGGGCGGCCTCCGGCGTCAGGCCCGCCCGCGCCGCAACGGCCGCCGCTATGCGCAGGCTGTCGGCGGGCCGTGCGGGCAATCCGCCGGCGAGTGCGACCGGCACGGCGTGGCGTTCGAAGACCCCGGCAGCCAGCGCCTCGCGGCGCCCGGTGGCCAGGTCGAGCGGACCGACGATGACGCCTGTAACCTGTCCGGCCACCTGTTCGGCTACCAGCCGCGCGTCGCGCGTGTGGACCAGGACCAGTCGCAGACCGTAGTCCGCCTTCAGCCGCAAGGCCGCCAGCACGTCGGCCCCGCTGGGAGTGGTAAAGATGCCCGTCAGACGCCCGGCTGCAAAGGCCGCCAGCGGATTGTCTTCCGACGCATCCCGCCGTGCGGCTTCGATGGTTTCCCGCAACAGGCCGATCGCTCCGGCGCGTGAGGTCGGCTCGCGGTCCTGCTTGAAGGACTCCGGTGCGATCGAGAGTTTGAGCGGGCCGGCCTCGGTGAGGATGCGTGGCTTGCCATCCGGGCCCGCCGTCTGGCAGACCGCGATCCGTCCGCCCACCAGGTTTTGATCATCGGGTGCCAGCGCGAACGTTGTCACACCGGCCGCGAGCGCTGCTCGCAACTGCCGCGAGAAGCGATCGAACGCGTCGCGCGCGTTGACCCGCGGCTGAATCGCGTTCTGCCGCTCGCTCAAGTTGCCGTACGCTCCCAAGGAGGCCGCGCAGTCAATGAGTCCAGGGCAGACGACGCCACCAGGATACGCATCCACGCGCGCGTCGCTCGGCACGTCCCCGGCGACCTGCGTAATCACCCCGTTCTCGACCACCACCACCCCGCCGGTGTGGATCTTGCCGTCGGCACCAACATACGCGGCGGCATGGACGACACGGCCAGCCGACGTTTGTGCCCCGGTTACGGCGGGCAGTAACGCGGCGGCCAGCAGGCCGACCAACACCTTGCTGTGACCCACAAGCGAACAGTTCACTCGTCGCGTCCTTCCTTATCGCTATCGGCGTGATAGACCTCGCGGCCGCCGACAAATACACGTTCCACCGTTGCCCCGGGCGCGAAGGGATGGTCGCTCCAGATCACCAGGTCGGCCCGCAGGCCACGCTTGACGCGCCCGATTTCCTTCTCCACCCCGAGCAGGCCTGCCGCCTTGAACGTAATTGTTTCCAGGGCGGCATCGGCGTCGAAGCCGTGTCCCACCGCGCGGGCCACCCGCAGGGCTAACTGCGGCGGCGCCGTCGGCGATGGCAGCACGCCCGAGCCGAAATACACGTCCACGCCCGCTTCCCTCAGGATCGCGGCCGCATCCGGGCGCGCGTGGCGCCCCGCGCCGGGAACGTAGACCACCGGGGCCGGCGGCGCGGACAGCACGACCGGCACCTCGAGTTCGGCCAGCCGGTCGGCGACCAGGTGTGCCCCGGTCGCCCCTTCAAGAATCAGCGCCGCGTTGAACTCTTCTGCGATCTGCAGCACGTTGAGAATGTCCGCCGGATGGTGTGCTTCGACACGCAGGCGCAATTCGCCGTCGATGACCCGCAACAACACTTCGGCGTTTCGGTCCTTCTTGGGCTCGGTTGGCTTCTTCAACTCCTCCTTCTTCTCGTCCTTCTTGCGAGGCTTGTCCTGATCCGGCTTCTGCCGGTCCCGCGAAGGGGCGTTCTTCTTGCCACCCGTGCCTTTCTTCGACGGCTGCTTCTTCTCCTCTGCCTTCTTCTCCTGTGCTTTCTTCTTGGCCCGCTCCACGAGCTTCTTTTCGTATTCCTCGAGGTCTTCCTCGTAGTCCTCCCACGCCTGGCGATACTCTTTGGCCGCTCGGAAGCGCTGTCGCAGCGCCTCGGCCGCCTTGACCCGCGCCAGCGGGCCTTGGCTTCCCTGCGCGCCGACCGCGGCGCACAGGGCGGCCTCGTCGGTGAGCACGAACTCTTCCCAGTCGTCGCCGGGGCGGGGTTGCAGGCGGATGACGGCCCCAAGCCCGCCGATGCCGGATGCGCTGCGGGACGGGACGTAGATCGCGGTCACACCTTCGCGTAGCGCGGCCCGGATTTCGTCCTCAGCATAGCGGTCGAAACCATCGACGGCTTTTGCCGTGGCTTGATCCCCGGCAGGCGCAAAGCGCAGCGCCAATGTGCTGTGGGCATCAATCAGGCCGGGGGTCACATACTTGCCAGCCGCCTGAATCTTCTTCGCCATGAAGGAGACTTCCGCTTTTCGGCCGACAGCGGAGATCTTGCCGCCCTGAAAAACGACCGTGCCACGCTCGATCGTCCTGCCGTCGCCGGTCAGGATCGTGGCCTCCTGGATCGCAACCGGGCGAACCTGGGCCAGTAGCGGGCTAACCGCCACCAGCCAACACCCGAGAACCTGGAGAAGCAGAGGAATCCTGTTCCGACCGCTGCTCTGCGAAACGGCGGACACGCACGATGGTGAATTGGTCATGGTGTTAGCTTCTCGGTCGGTTGGCGCGCGCTTGCGACGCCGCTCCGGGCATCTTCCTAAACGACCAGTTTAGGCATTCGATTCAATAAGTCAATCCGGGAACAGCAGTCGCGACGATGGTCCGCAAGCCGGGGACGGCCGAGCACACTCATATACAGAAAACCAGCTCGCTAGACGCGTGGTTGGTTCAGCGCGAGCGGCGTCTGGCAGGGAGGCAGGACACAATCCTGGGCCTGTCTGCTATTCGTCGAAGCCCGGATAAACCAAGAAGGGTGCGTCAGCGACGCACCCTTCCACGCAGTGCAGCGCCCGGCGATGTTTACCCGCCGGCACTACCCAACCTGCGCGCTACTCATCTCGTGCGGCACGACGCCATTAAGCGACGCGCAAGCCGCGGCGCGATGGCGTGTCTATTACTTAGGGAGGCGGCTCGCCACACCAGCAATTCTGCTCGTCGCCCACCTCCTCGACGGTGGCACCGCTCAGGGCGGCCGTCTCGGACTCGAAGAATTCCACGCCCAGGATTCTGTAATCAGCACCGTCGTAAGGACATTCCAGGTCGCGCCATGCCAGGCCGAAGGCGAGCATCTGCCCGGCCTCGAGGTCTTCCGGAAACCCCAGCCCGTCCGGCGAGTTAATCGGCACATCCACGACGAGGAAGGTCGGGTCGTAGTTGTCGCGCGGGTCCAGCACCAGCCACATCTCGTCACCATACTGCTCGACAGGCTGGCCGTCGCGTAGCCGCACGGCTGCCAGGTCGAAGTACTCACACTGGGTCTGCCTGGGGCCATCGTACCGGGCGAAGTACAGCAAGACGCGCATCGTTACGGGGTTCTGGGTTGCGCCGTCGTACCGGTTCGGAATTATGGTCTTAAACCCGACCGCCTGGGGGTAACCGTACTCATCATCCCAAACCCAAAAGGCGGGGCTGCTCTCGACGGAAGCCCAAGACGGCGGGCCTTCTTCGGGCGCAAGGTAAAACTCATCGACGAACACGCTGAAGAACTCGGGGCCCGGGTCGCCTTGCTCGCCCCGCTCGCCCTGTTCGCCCTGGATACCCTGCTCGCCTTGGATACCCTGCTCGCCTTGAATACCCTGCTCGCCCTGCTCACCTTGTGCACCCTGCTCGCCTTGCGCACCCTGCTCGCCTTGCGCACCCTGCTCACCTTGCGCACCCTGCTCGCCTTGCGGACCTTGCTCGCCGGGTGCACCGGGGACGGCCTGCGCCGATTGGCCTGCCTCGCCTGGCTCGCCTGGCACACCTTGCTCACCTTGCACACCTGGTGGCCCTGGTTGTCCGGCCGCCCCGTACGCCGCCATGAGCGCACTCGAGCCGACGAGCAGGTCACGGACCCAATCCTGCACCCACAGAGCGTTGTCCGGGGCGCAGGCGGTCGTGCCGATGACTGTAGCGACTACCACCGACAGGATCACACCTGTCACAGACTTTCTTCGCGATCGCATGAAACTCCTCCTCCCTGACCAAGGGAACATGTAACCGAGGACGCACGTGCCTTCCGCACCGATCAGTATATCATGGATGTATGTCCCCGAGCAAGCGCCGATTGGGGGTTTCTAGGCGACGTGTCCCTTTATTCGGGATTTCCCGTTTACCGGACTTTCGAGGACCATTCTCTGCAAACCGGTCGCTCGACTGCGAGCGAGCAACAGCGGTCCGGCCCGCGAGCTGTGGTCCTCGCTGGACGGGCCGCCTGCTCGCCGTTGGATCAGGGAGGCCAGGAGGTTGAAGGGTCCTGCCCTCCCCGCCTTTCGATGTCAGCCCCGCTCAAGTGCGGCTTGCGCTTTGGACAAGAGTTCCGAGATGATCTCGGGAAACCGCGGAAGGAAGCCGGGATTACAGTCCGATACGATCACCGATCGCCGCTACGCGGAAACCCGCACGCTCGATCTGCCGGCATGCGGGACTGCCCGATCGTAGAGCGGGATTCGTGTGATTCAGATGGATGAACCGGATCTTGGCTCGCTCGGCACGCGGGAGAGCTTCGAAGCGCTTCATGCTCTCCTCGATGAACGGATGTGGGATGTCGGCCATGCTGCGGCCCGGGATCTCGCCGTCTGCGAAGAACGTGCCGTCCAGGTAGGCGACGTCCGCCTCGGCGATGAACTTTTCGATGGACCGGCCCCAGCGCTCCCACTTGTCGATGTCCGGGATGTACAGCACCGAGCGGTTGGGCCCCTCGATCCGGAACCCGACCGTCTCGGAGTATTCGTCGCGATGCGGTACCAGTATCGGCGTAGCGGTCAAACGGTGGTTGAGCGCCACCGGCTCGTCGGCACGCATGCTGCGCAGATCGATGTTCCCGAGCCGCACCAGTTGATCCCACGGCCCATTGCGTGAAAGAAACTCGCGCATGCGCCGCATGGCGTACACCGGGACCTTCCGCGCGCCGATCGCCTCCCGCCCGAGGTACATGAGGCCGGTGTAGTGGCCGATGTGCGCGTGCGTAAGCAGAATCCCCGCGAGGCCCGGAGCGGATGAGGGTGGCATGAGTTCGTCGAGCGCGCGGAGCTGTTGGGGGAGATCCGGTGTCGCATCAAACAGCCAGCGCTCTCTCGTGGCTGGGTCGATAACGGCGACGCAGGACGCCCCGCAGCGTTGTGACGAATCGCGCCAGGCCCTTGCGCAGCATTCCCGTTGGCAGCCGGCCTGCGGATAGCCGCCATCCTGCGCGACGCCGAGCACGACCAGATAAGGTCCGGTGTGCTGGTCCAGCGATTCTTGCGCCGCGTGAGATCGGCCATAATGCCCTGCGGTGCAAGCTGTTATGCCGAGTCTCAGCAACGCGGGAGGCAAGATGGCCAAGCACGAGCATCCGCCCAGAATCCACCTTCCTCGCGGTTGGCCGCGGCGTGTCAAGTCGGCCATGCTGCACGTCGTCGCGTTGGCCCAATGCGCCGTGGCCTTCACCCGCAGTTGGGCGGTCGACGGTCGCATCACCCGCGTGCGGCTCAAGGCTGAAAACGCCGAGCTCCAGCAACAGGTGGCGTTGCTCAGAGAGGAGATGCGCATCAAGGACGCGCGCATGAAGCGGGTCGACTCGCAGAGACGGCCGCACTATGTGCCGA
>JAUWXH010000207.1 GCA_030616465.1 Planctomycetota bacterium
CGGGTTCGTTCGCCAGCGAATCCACTTCCGCGGCGTGTTGTACGCCGGGCTGATGCTCACCGCCGGCGGGCCGAAGGTGCTCGAATTCAACTGCCGCTTCGGCGACCCCGAGACGCAGGTGCAGCTCATCCGGCTCAAGTCCGATCTCCTCGATCTGATCGAGGCGGCGGTCGAGGGACGGCTCGATCAAGCCGACGTCCGCTGGGACACACGCCACGCCTTGTGCGTCGTGATGGCTTCCGGCGGCTACCCGGGCAAGTATGCGACCGGGCTGCCGATCAGCGGCCTGTCCGACGCGGCCACCCGGGACGATCTGGCCGTGTTTCACGCCGGCACCAGGCGAGAGGGCGACACGATCGTCACCGCCGGCGGACGCGTCCTCGGCGTGACGGCGCTCGGCGATACCCTGGCCGACGCCCGCCGCATTGCCTACGAAGCTGTGGACCGAATCCACTTCGAGGGTGCCCATTGCCGCCGTGATCTCGGACTGCCATGCGGGGCTCCCCATTTGACCATTTAACCATTTGGCCATTTAACACGCCGCACGGCGTGCGGTATAAGGGGCCTCAGTCAGTAACGCTCAGGTAAACCTGATGCTGTCGATCGGCGATATCCAGATCTACGTAACCGACTTTGAGCGGGCGCTGAAGTTCTGGGCCGAGGGCCTGGGCCTGCGCGTCGCCGAGAAGGAGGTCACGGCCCACAGCGCCTATGCCCGTCTCGAGTTCCCCGACGGTGGGCCCGCGCTGGGCCTGCTCGCGCCGGCCGACCCCTGGGAACCCGGCACACGCCCCGAGCCCGGCTCACGCCCGGGGATCGGCTTCGACATCGCCACCTCCGACTTCGAGGACACGCTGGTCCGGCTGATCGAGTTCGGCGGCCGACAGGTGGGCCGGATCGAGACCTATAACGACCTGCGCCTCGTTACAATCGCCGACCCCGACGACACTACCTTCGATTTGCTGGAATTACCGGAGGAGGGTGAGGTGGATGGTTAAACGGTTAAATAGTCAAATGGTTAGATGGTCAAATGGTTAAATGGGTGGCGACGCGGCAACCCCACTTGACCATTTGACCATTTAACTCTCTCGTCCAGACGAGGACCCCATGCGGTTCAAGCTCCACAACCTGATCTTCGTCGGCATGGCCGTGGGCCTGGTAGTCGGTCTGACGATCTACTATACTAAACGTGCCGCGGGCCGTGCCACCATTCGCATCACGGCGGATTTCGCCACGCCCCTTCACGCCGAAGGCACCCTGGAGCTCCTCTTGCAAGGTGAGCCACTCGACCTCAGCGAACACGAGGAAGGAACCGGCCTCGCGCTGGCCCCGCAGCCGGAACGCAAGCAGGCATCGGTCGAGGCAACGATTGCGGCCCAGGTAATGCAGCGCATCGCGCCGTTGGTGTCTTCCGACGGACGAACGACGGAGCGTTTGCAGGCCGTCTTCGTTCCCCGTTCGGCCGAGCAAGATCGCCTGACCGCACGCGCCGTCAGCATTCAGGTCGTCACGCCCTCCAATCATACGGTGATTGGCTACTGCGAGAGCTTCCTGTGGTGGCTCGATCTGTTTGGCCCCACCATCTTCATGGGGGCGCTCAAGATGATTATCGCCCCCCTGATCCTCGCCAGCATCGTCGCCGGCGTCACCAGCCTGCCCAACATGCAGGAACTCGGCGCGATCGGCTGGAAGACGATGGTGTACTACGTATGCACCACGACCATCGCCGTGGTCATCGGCCTCGTCTTCGTCTTGACCATTCGCCCGGGAGACAAAAACGCCTCACGCAGGATCCGACAGGAGCGCATCGCGGCGCTCGAACAGCGCCGGGCCGAATTCCGTCAAACGCAGGCGAACGAACCGCTCGACGCGGACGGCCGGCCGACCGGCGCCTACATGGCCTGGCTCGCCGAACAAGAAGGTGCCAAACAGGCCGGCGGCGGCGAGGCCACCCGCTACCGGAAGCTCGCCGGAGCAAGGGAGCGCACGCCCGGCGACATCTTCAAAGACGACCTGCTGCGACCGATCTTGATGAACCCGTTTCAAGCGCTCAGCGAGCGGAATTCACTCGGCATCATCTTCTTCGCGCTGCTGCTCGGAGTCGCCTGTACGGTCGTCGGCGGGCACCTCGCCGGCAGCGTGATCTCGTTCTTCCAGGGGCTCAACGTCGTCATCCTGCAAGTGACGCACTGGTTAATGTCCATCTCTCCATTCGCCATCGGCTGCATCGTGGCTTGGCTGGTGGCCGAGAACGGCCCCGAAATCTTCGAGACCCTCGGCTGGTACTGCGGCACCGTCATCGGCGCCATCCTCGTACACGTCTGCGTCCTGGTGGCAATCTGCGCAGCGATCGGCCGCATCGGCCCACTGCGACTGTGGCGCGGCATCCGCGAAGCCTGGATGATCGCATTCACCACGCGCTCCAGCGCTGCGACGCTGCCGATCACGATCGCCAACACCACCGAGAAGCTGAACGTCTCGCCCAAGGTCGCCGGCTTCTCCCTCCCGCTCGGGGCCACCATGAACATGGACGGCACCGCGCTGTACGAAGGCGTCGCGATCATTTTCCTGATCCAGATCTACGGCGGGCTGGACGACGTCAGCATCACGATGACCGCCATAACGACGTTCCTGATCTTCATCACGGCGGTGCTGGCTTCGGTAGGCGCGGCGGCGGTGCCGGACGCCGGCCTGGTCACCATGGTCCTGGTGGCCAGCGCGGTACACCTGCCGATCTACTACATCCCCCTGATCTTCGCGGTCGATGCGTTCCTGGACATGTTCCGCACCTCGACCAACGTGCTGGGCGACACGGTCGGGGCCATCGTCGTCAACCGCCTCGAACGCGGGCGGCTGGGTGAGAGGCTGCCGACATAGGGGCAGCGCCAGGCCCGGCCGGGCGCGTAATGTGTCGTCCCTGCCCGTCGGTGTCCGGCGGCCTCCCGCGGGATGGCAGTAGCGTGACCTGCCCGCTGTCACCGTCGGTCAACGGTCTCTGTCTGTTCCCGGAGCTGGTTGTGAGGCCTGCTGGGACGCCGGCTGGGACCTGGTGGTTGGGGCCGAAGTCGGCGCATTGTCCGCGGTCTCGGGCGGGCCGCCGACGTAGCCGAGTGACTCCAGGCGTCTACGAACGTCGTCGGGAAGCTCGACCGAGCCGCGTGCCGCGTGGCCGGCGCCGGCGAGGGCGTCGAAGGCCGCGCTCATGTCCGCCGTCATCCTACTAACGCGCTCCGGCGCCGCGCTGGCAAGGTCGCGCGTCTCACCGAAGTCGCTGCCCAGATCAAACAACTTTGCCCCGACCGGGCCGCGAATGAGTTTGTACCCGTCCTCGATCCACCCGCGGAACGGCCAGCCCCAGAAGTTGCCCTCCAGCGCGATTGCGTGCGGCTCCCACTTCCCGCTGCCGACCAGCAGGCCGACCAGGCTACAGCCGCTAAATGCGGGATCGGGTTCGACGCCGACCAGTTCGCAGATGGTCGGCGCGATGTCCACGTGGCCGACCATTTCGCCAACGACGCGCGGCTCGAGGCGGCCCGGATAGCGAAGAATCAACGGAACGTGCACCAGCTCGTTGTAAAGCGTATGCCCGTGTTCGAAGCTGCCGTGGTCCAGGAACTCCTCGCCGTGGTCCGCGGTCAAGACGACGAGCGTCGACGACTTGAGGTTGAGATCATCTAGCGCGTCCAACAGGCGCCCTACCTCCTGGTCGGTGTATGCGACCTCCCCGTTGTAGAGCATCTCCGCCCGCCGGATCGTGCCCGCCTCGAACTGCACCCAGCCGCGACGGTACGCGGCAAGCTGCGCGTCCTTGCCGAAGACCCAGCGCGTGTTGTTGCGATCCTGTGGAGCGGCAAATCGGCGGCGGAACTTCGCGGGCGGCGAATACACCAGATGCGGGTCGAAGTAGTGAACCAGTAGAAAGAACGACCGCTCCCGCCGCGCACGCAGCCACTTGACCGCCGCGTCCGTCGTCCGGGTGGCGTTGCGCACCTCCAGGTTGTTCGGATAGGCCTCGAAGTCCACGTGCTCGAACCCTTGCGTCATGTGGAACTCCGTGCCCAGGAAGTCAACGTTGATCACCGCCGCCGTCGCGTAGCCGGCATCACGAAAACACTCGGCCACCGTCCGGGCTGCCTCCGGCAACTGCCGCAACTCCCCCCGCCACCCCCCGGCACCATGCCCCGGCGGAGCTTGCGAAGTGTACAGCGACGCGAACGACGGCAGCGTCCACGGCGCATGTGAAAACGCGCGCTCGAAGCGCACCCCCTCGGCTGCCAGTGCGTCGAGCCGCGGCGTGGCCCCTAGGTCGCTCCCATAGCACCCCAGCCGATCCGCGCGCAACGTGTCCACCGCGATCAGCAGCACGTTCGGGCCCTGCCCCGCTTTTTGGCCGTCACCGTCCCGCGCGCAGCCCGGGACGAGCAGCAACACTACAGCAAGCCCTACCGCAATCAGAATCCCCAGTCCGCCTCGCACGCTTGTCGCTCCGAATAGCGAAAGAGCATCAGAAATCGCGCCAGCAGTGATTACCGTTCCCTTGCCGCCCTCAGGATAACTGTCCTGGAAGGCGCCGACAACCCGGTGGTGCCCGCGGTCCGATAGCAGGGCGCCCCGGCCCAACGGCAGCCGTAAGCAGGCGGCGCCCATCAAACAGAGAAGGCACCAGCCGCGCGCAGAAACGGGGCCGCTCACGAGAAGCGGCCCCGTTCACCTTGTCCGAATTCAGCCGCAGCCGACTAGCCCGCATTTCTCACCGGGGTGGTAGATAAAGGCCGTCTTCTATGGCATAAGACGTTTTGTGACGGCGACTTGTGCCAAATAGAGGAGACGGCCTTTATAATTCCCGATGGGAGTGGCCACAGCATAGAGTATACCCATAATTTTACCTTATCTTAGCAACTGGGGGAAGCCTCCTTTTGTGCTCTGAATTCTTAACAAAATTTTTGACTCTCTCGATATTTTCTAT
>JAUWXH010000389.1 GCA_030616465.1 Planctomycetota bacterium
GCCGTCTCGACGAAGCGTTCGGGCGGGACGTCGGTTCCCAGGTCGATCACCTCGAAACCCGCCCCTTTGAGCATGATGCCGATGAGGTTCTTGCCGATGTCGTGCAAATCGCCCTGCACCGACCCGAGCACCACCGTGCCGATCGACGGTATGCCCTCCTTCAGCAGCAGCGGCTTGAGCCGATCCATTCCGGCGTACATGGCCCGGGCCGCCAGGAGCACCTCGGGGAGGTAAATCTCGTGTGTCTTGAAGCGCTGACCGACGATGTCCATGCCGGCGATGAGGCCGTCGTCCAGAATCCGCTTGGGTGGCAGGCCCTGATCGATCGCCGCCTGCGTAAGCTCAGCCACCCTCTCGTCCTCGCCGTTCAGCAGGTTTCTTGAGATCTCGGCCAGCTGGTCCAAGTCAATTCTCCTCGTTCGGCGTCGGGTGCTCATTCGGCCAGCAGGGCACGTATCCTCTCGCGGCAGCCGCGTGTGTCACAGCGATCGCAAAACGGGTACGACATCTCGACGTCGTGGATCTCCTTCGGCCCGGCAATCAGGACCCCCGATACGGACTTCAACGGCTCCATCAGAAAACTCTCCCGGAGCGATATGCCGATGCGCTCCGGGTGCAGGAACTCGAAGAGCTTCCTCTGCCCGCTGATATCCCAGCCACAATAGCCCGGGCTGTACCGCAACACGCCGGTGCTGGTCCCGACCCGCCCGTTGGCTGGAAAAGCTTCGCCAAAACGGGTCTCAACCAGCTCGGCCAGCTTGTCCGCCGCGGCCGAGGCGGCCGAATCCAACATGGCCCCCAGGGCCAGGTCGTTCGCGTGGAAACGCTGCGTGATCTCCTGACCGACCCGTTCGCCGAGGGTGACGGCAAACAGCGCCAACTCGTCGGCCCGGCCGAAGATGTCCCCGACCGGCGTGCGCGGCTCGTTGCGACCTTCGCCGTCGTAAACAACCTCGAAATCAGGTTTGGATACCTGAGCGAGAATGCCGCGCGGCGTGGCAACTTCTCCAAGCAGGCGGAGCGCGGCGTCGCAAAGTGCTTCGACGTCTTGCGGGATACCGGCCCCAGCCGGGATGCCCTGGTTCTCAAAGACGGCCGCCCGGTCCGGTTTCGTCTCGTCGGCTGAGAATGTCAGGATCTCGCTCATAGGCTGCCGTGCGGTAAGCGATCCATTCCCCAGCGGCGGGCCTCATGTTCCATCCGCTCCGTCAGGTCGGCTCTGACATCGGCGGGCAGCTCGGGCGCTTGGTATTCGGCGACGAGGCGCTCCACTTCCCGGTGCGCCCGCTCGCCCAAGGTCAGGCCGCCCTCCTCCTGCCAGCGCGCCCGGTTGGCCCGGTCGATGGTGTCGCCGGGGAAGTAATGCTCCTGGCGCAGATAGCGGCGAGTGTGCTTCGAGATCAACAGGTGCTGATCCTTGAGTAGCTCCTCGAAGCGCGGCAGGGCCGGGAAGTCCTCGCGCGGCTCGATCCCCGCGATCAGGCGCAGAGCCATGCCGCAAATCTCATTGTCCAAAACCAGGCTCTCCAAGCTCAGGCAGCTTTCAAAATCGAGCATGCCCGGCCCGGAGACGCTGTTGATCCCGGCCAAGGCGGCCAGCGTCACGCCCATCGACGCTTCGAGCCCGGCCTGGGCGTCCAGCCGCTTGGCGTCGCTGAGCCCGATGTACGCCTGGGTCGGCAAACCCAGGTGCTTGCCGATCTCATTGTAGGCGCAGTCGATCATCATGGTCTCCACGGCTCCCATCGGCGTGGTCTCATAGCGCACGTCGAATATGGCCGGCGAGCCGCCGTAGAGGACCGGCGTGCCCGGGTTGGTCAGTTGGCTGATGACGATTCCGCTCAAGGTCTCGGCGGTGTGCTGCACCAACGTTCCGACCAGCGTGACCGGGGCCACGAATCCGGCCAGCGGCATGGAGATGAACTCCACCGGGATCGAGTACCGGGCACAATCGACAACGTTCTGCGACGTGACGTCGCTCCACTTCAGCGGTGCGGTTGGGCAGCAGGAAAACACGGTCAGCGGCTTTGCCGCCAGCTCGTCTTCGGTCCCGCGCACCGCAAGCTGGAGGTCCTTCATGATATTGAAGGCGTCAATGGTGAATGCCCCCGTGACGACCGGCTTCGCGCAGAACATCAGGCTGAGGAACAGCCGGTAGCTGTCGGAGATGTTCTGGTGCACGTCGCTCGGGATTAACGCCGTGCTTTGCGACGCCAGGTGGTCGAGCCGGCTGACGAGCTTCGCGTAACGGACGTAATCGGCCGTTGTCGGCGGGCGCAGCTCGTTCGTGTCGTGGTCGAGGATGTGGATGGCCGCGGAGCCGGGCGTGAAATACACGTTGTGACCCGACAAGTCGTGCGTTTGGCGGCCAAACACGTCGTAGAGCTTGAACGAGCTCGGAGCGGCACTCAGCGCCCGGTCGATGATCTCGTCATTCAGAAACGCCTGTTTCTGGTCCCCGTCAACCCGCACGCCGTGCTCCGCCAGCATCCGCAGGACGCCCTCGTTATGGATGGTCACGCCAAGCCTGGCGAGGATGTCGCGCGCCTCGGCGACAATCCGTTCCAGCAGGTCGTCATCCAGGAATCGGACAACCGGTCTCATAACAGAGCTCCTGCACGGCGCATAGCAGCGACCGGGATGTACGCCGCGGCGACCGTATTGCCCAGGCGTGACTCGGTCAAGGGCGGCTCGGCCATGTGGACCAGGTGGCGATTCGTGTTCCCCGCCGCTGAAGCGATAGGGCCCCCACAGCCGCCGGTTGGTCGTCAGTCCAGCAGTTTGACCACATGAAAATCGGGTATGATACTGAGTGCGACCAAGGCGGGAGCATGAAGGGTGACAACGACATCGCCGATGCCGGCGCCTCCGGGGGCGCCCCCTCGCCCGGCCCAGCAGACGAGAGACTTGTCCAAAGGCCGAAACCCGGAAAAGAGGGCCTGAAAAAGCAGAAAAAATAGGTGACTGTGAGGCTGTTGAAAAGCTCGCCTCTTTGTTCGGTTACGCGGCAATCTGGCACCGGTCGTGGAACCACAGACTCGTCGCGCGTACATGCTTGCGTGGGAACCACAATGGCCCGAAGCGGGCCGGCCGGGTGAGTCGCAGACCGCACAGTGCGCGCAAAAGCGCCGCTAGGCGCTTCAGGTTCATCACCGCCGCCGTCAGGTAGGCCTGAAT
>JAUWXH010000253.1 GCA_030616465.1 Planctomycetota bacterium
ACTGCAACGGTAACGGCATCCCGGACACCGTCGATATCGCCGACGGCACGAGCACGGACTGCGATGCCGACGGCACGCCCGATGAATGCCAGACCGACTCCGATGGCGACGGCGTGATCGACCAGTGCGAGGACTGCCCGAACGATCCCAACAAGACCGAGCCGGGTGAGTGTGGTTGCGGCGTGCCCGACGCTGACAGCGATGAGGACGGCGTTCTCGATTGCGACGATCTCTGCCCGGATACGCCCGCTGACGCCGAGGTGGACGAATTCGGCTGTCCGCTGCTCGCGGCCGGCGCGGGGGACGACGTTACGCTCGATGAAGTCAGTCCTGTCGTCTTGCAGGGATCGGCGAGCGGTGGAACGCCGCCATACTCAGTCTCCTGGTCCGCGGCGGACTGGTGCGGCTCGACGGAGCCGACCCCGACGTTCCTGCCGGCGGAAACGACGATCTACACCCTGACGGTCACGGATGAGTCCAGTCCGCCGCAGAGCGCTACGGATACGGTGACCATTACCATTAATCCGCCGCAAGATGTGGGGTACGCCATCGTGGAACTCGGCTCGCTGAGTTCAAAGACGAGCTATCCCACGAGCATCAACGATCTCGGACAGGTGGTCGGCTATTACCGTAACGAGTTGCTGGAGAAACGCGCCTTTCTCTACAGTGAAGGGGTGCTGATCGACCTGGGCACGCTCGGCGGCAGCGAGGCCCATGCCCGCGACATCAACGACGCCGGGCAGGTTGTCGGCGAATCTCGGACGGCGAGTGGTGACTGGCACGCGTTCCTCTGGGACGGCGTCAACGGGATGCAGGATCTGGGTACGCTGGGCGGAGCGTCGAGTTGGGGTTACGCGATCAACGAGTCCGGGCAGGTCGTGGGCTACTATGCGCTCGGGTCGGTCGTTCACGCCTTCCTCTACAGCGACGGGGCCATGCACGACCTGGGCGCCGACTACTTGCAGAGCGCAGCGTTCGACATCAACGATCACACCCAGGCGGTCGGCACGCTCATGGACGCAAGCGGCAATGTGAGCGCGTTTTTCTACGACGACGGCCTGCTGATCGACCTCGGGTCTCCGCTGCTCAGCGGGAGTCAGACCTGGGTCATCAACAACTCCGGGCTGGCGGCCGGGCATTCCTGGGGTAGCAACGAGTATCGCTCATACCTGTACGCCGACGGCACCGTGATCGATCTGGGAACGCTCGACGGATTCGTCAAAACCTACGCCTTCGGCATCAACGACGCGGGGCAGGTCGTTGGAAGTGTCACCGACCTGTCGGGAACACTGTCGCGCGCCTGCCTTTACACCGGCGGCCAGCTACAGCACCTGGGCGACCTGCTATCTCCGGAGCACGGTTGGGAATACCTGGTCAGGGCCTATTCCATCAACGGCAGCGGGCAGATCGTGGGGTACGGCCGGATCAACGGCGAGTACCGGGCCTTCCTCATGACGCCCGGGCCGTAGCGGCTCGTCATCGAGATCGGAATGGAAGCTCGACGCTAGGCGAGGGCCGGACGGCCTGACGGGCGTTCCAGAACTCAGCCGCTGCGTGCCGCCACCTCAGCGCGTCCGGAAAACGACGATGTAGTTGCGGACGCCGTTCGGCGGGGCGGCAAAAGTGATTCCCTGCTGCCCGGTCGTTGCGTCCACCGAGTAACCGGAAGTAATCACGTCCCCGTCCTCGCTGACGTAGAGCACGTCGGCCGCGGAGCCTAACACCCCGGTCAGTCCGAACTTCTCGTCCACCCCGACGCTGACCGTGTCCACCGGAGGCGGAAACAGGGTTACGCCGTTGAGGTCGTAAAGGTCGATCCGCGTGACGATCGCGAATGCGACTGCGCCGGTGTTGGTGCTCGAGCCGCCCGCTGAAGCGACGAGCGTGATGATCTCCGCTCGCAGTTCTCCGCGCGCGTCGAGCCCGGTGACGCGCGCCGTACCGCCGGTAATGCTGTTGTCCGGGTCACTAAGCGTGATGACCACGTTGCGTGGGTGACCCGGACTGCTCAACCCGGCCGTGATCTGCATGCCGGGGTCATTGTTGGACGCCGCCGCAGTCAGGTTGGTGACGGCGAGGACGCTGGTGGTGTCGGCGGCGATGGGCGCCAGGAAGGTGTTCTGCATGACCCGGATCCCGGCAGCCACGCTGACGGTGTCGGTGATTCTTCTGCCCAGGGCGTCGGTTACGGTGCAACTGATGCGATACGTGCCCTCGACGTCCGCTCCGCTGGGGGCGGTCCAGGTGTTGGTCGTGTCGTCGGCGACGCCGCTCTGGTTCGTGGCACCGAGCGTTCCGGCCGGCGCCCCCAATTCGTCGAGCGCCTCCCACGCGTAATCGAATACGGGCGTGCCGCCCATCTGGTCGCCGATGAGGTTGACCGTTTCGCCCGGCGCGAGGATGATCTGGTCGGCAATCAGATTGAACGTGAACGGTTGCTGCGCAGTGACGACCAGGGCCGCCGAGTCGGTGAAGACCTGGCCGGCATTGTCCGTGACGGTGCAAGTGATGGTATACGCACCCTCCGTCGGACTCGACCAGCCGTTGATCACATCTCCGGGCTCGTTGTTCTGTGTCGCCGTGCCGAGCGCTCCGGCCCCGCTAGCAAACGTGCCCGCGTTGTCGCCGGCACCGTCCGTGGCCGACCAGGTGTAGCTATAAGGGGGTTCACCGCCTGACTGATCCGCCAAGAGAACGACCACGGCCGAAGGAACCACGAAGGTATTGCTGGCGGCGAGGTTCAGCGACAGCGGCGCCT
This sequence comes from Planctomycetota bacterium, assembly GCA_030616465.1. Classification (GTDB taxonomy): domain Bacteria; phylum Planctomycetota; class Phycisphaerae; order UBA1845; family Fen-1342; genus JAUWXH01. Next base: position 2,759 of record JAUWXH010000253.1, read on the forward strand.
GGACGACGATCTGGACCGAATCGATAGCCGTATTGCCGAGCGCATCCGTCAGTACGGCGTGCAGGCGGTAGGCTCCCGAGCTCCCCGCGCCCGCGGGTGGAGCCGTCCAGGCGTTGGTGACGTCGTCCGCCGCGGCCTGCGCTGCCGCTCCAAGCCCCGTTGAGCCGTTGGTGAAAATGCCGGCGGGCGCGCCGCTTTCGTCAACGCAACCCCAGGTGTATGTGAAGCTGGGGGCCCCGCCGATGCGGTCGGCGAAGAGGTTGACCGTACCGCCGGGGGCGATCTGCGTAACGGCGGCCGTCACATCGAGGCCGAAGCTGTCGCTCACGGAAAGCTGCACGCTGTCGGTGAACCGGTTGCCGACCGCGTCGGTGACGATGCAGCGGACGCGGTAGGTTCCCTGTGTGGCGCCGCTTGTAAAGACGACCGTCGCCGCGCTGGTCGAGTCCAGCCGCGCGTTGTCCGTTCCGCCCCCGGGATCGGTGACCGTCCAGGCATAGCTGATGGGGGTGACGCCGCCGGTTGTGGTGGCCGTCAGCGTGGCCGTCTCCCCGAACGGCGGTACGGGCCAGCGGTCGATCGAGATGTCGGCAGAAAGACTCTGGCCCGGGTCAGCTCCGCCGGCGCTGCCCACCACCACGTCCACCGAATCGACGAACACCGCACCCAGGGCGTCCATCGTGGTGAGCGTTAGCCGATAGGTGCCCGAGACCGAGGTCGAGCTGAAGACCGGGTTGGCGATCTGCGTATCGCTCAAGCGCTCCGGTTCGGCCGCGCCGCTCGGATTGGCTACCGACCATGGAAAGGTGTAGGGCGACGATCCACCGGTGACGTTGGTGATGAGCCGCGCCTGACCGCCCACGCCGCCGCCGCTGGTCAGCTCCTGCTTATCAACGCTCACGTCCACGTTCAGCGGCAAGCCGACGCTGAGCGTGATCAAATCCGCAGCCGTCATGCCCGCGGCGTCGGTCACCTGACATAAGACGGCGTACCGGCCGACCCCTGACGAGCTAGTGAAGGTCGGAGCTGGGCCGTTCGGGCGATCCAGGCCCCGCGGCTCCTGCTCTCCGGCGGGATTGAAGACCGACCAGGCATACGTGTAGGGCGGGACGCCGCGATAAGCCCGGACACCCAGCGTGGTGACGCCGAACGGCGCATCACCGCCGGCTGCCAGCGCTGTCCTTTCCGCGAAAGGCGCTGCGCCGAGCACACCGCCGACGGTGAGGACCAGCGAGTCGGCGGCAGAAACGAGATCCGCATCGGTGGCCGTGCAACGAACGACATACGAGCCGTCTCGATCACCGGGGGTGAAGACGGTCTGTGGGGCATCGTTCGAAGTCAGCAGCGCGGTATCGTCCCGGCCACCCGGCCCGACGACCTGCCAGTCGATACGGATCGGCTCACGTCCGCCGCGAATGGCGGCATTCAGCAGCGCCTGCCCGCCGCCGGCCCCGGCCGCCGGAAATGCCAGGCGGTCGGCGACAACGTCGATACCGATCTGCTGTCCGACCACAATCGTGGCCGAACCGATCAACACGGTTCCGTCCCGGTCGGTCGCGGCGCACCGCGCAAGGTAGGTCCCGCTGATCTCGTCGCTCTCAAAGATCGCAGAACGAACGTCGCGGTCCCAGAGCAGGTCAGTCCGGGGCCCGCCGTCCGGGCCGATGACTTCCCAACTGTACTGGAACGGTTCGCTCCCGCCGATCGCGGTGGCCAACAGCTC
>JAUWXH010000017.1 GCA_030616465.1 Planctomycetota bacterium
ATTCTGAGGGAGCCCGCTCTCAGCGGGCGACCGAAGAATCTCGCTGCGACGGCAGGTGCTTTCACGGGCGCAGCACCGAGATCCTTCGCTGGCGCTCAGGATGACAGGGGTGAAACCAGTCCGGCACGTTCAACGGATGGGGTACCCGCGCTTCAGCCGTCCTTACGGGACTGTCTGGCGTGTCGCGTGACCGCATTCCCAGCACTTCGTGCTGGGCTACCGTCATGCCGTCCCTCCGGGACTGCACGGTCACGCCGCCAGGCTGGCCGTCTGCTCGTGCACGGTCAATCTGCCCCCCGTTTCTTGGACGGTCACGAACGCGGATCGCCAGATGTATTGCTCGAATCCCGTTGGCCGCAGCCGCCACCAGTTGACGCGGAAATAGTGCACCTGACCCCGGCTCCACAACCAGCGGGTATCCATACGCCCCACGACGTCGAAGTACTCGGCCGAGATCGCACAGCGGCATTCCTTCAGAACACCAACGACTCTCCGCTCGCGTTCGACGGTTTGTTTGGAAGCTGTCGATAACATTGTCGTACCTCCACTCAAGGCCGCATCGGCCGCCTTTCGGTACTCCCCTGTGGCAACCGGCGTGCCAGACCGCGCAAGTGGTAACCGGAGACCCTCTGGGCCCATTCCAGACGGCTGGTGGGAAATGGTTGCCTACGAGCGGGCTCAGATATCGAGACAGATCACCCAGTGCGGCCGCCTTGAGTAACGTGAGGGTGCAACCCCGCTGGACTGGGCGGGTCGCCCGAACGCTTCACGGCGGTCGTGGAGGGGCCGCGCTCTGCTGCGGTTCTACTCTTGTTCTGGTCCCTGAGCCACAGATGCCGACAGCGCGTTTAGGAAGGCTTCGAGTTGCCGGTGAACCGAACGGGACGCCCGAACGATGAGCACGCCGCCGAAGGACTGGGTAGTGCCATCGCCGCCGTGGACTAGCCAGGTCTCGGGTCGTACGGCCTGCTCCACGAGTTCGACGAGCTGGTCAGCGGGCCCGGCAACGTACGGGTGTGTCGGCTGCTCCGGGGCAGGCTCCTGATCCACCGCGGGGGGCTCGGCGGTGGTTCCCGGGCGTGCAGCAGGCGATGGCGTGTCCGGGATATCCGGGGCTTCAGTGGCCTGGGAGGGCTGTCGTATACGGGCGGCTTCAGGGGCCTTTCGCTCGAGCCATTGGCGATCCCAGTCTTCCGCGCCGCGCAGCAGCGGCCGAACATCGTAAATCTTGACGAGCTTGTATTCTTCTAGGTCTGCCACCGTTGAAGCGACAACCATCGTGTCGCCGTGGGGCTCATAGCTGAGCTCGGTTTTGCCTTGAGCGGCTTCGTTGAGGATCAGCCAGAGCAGCTGGGACACGCGCAGATTCCGGCACTTGATTGTGACCGGTACGTCGCGCGCGACACCGGCATCCTCCAGAACCTGCCAGCGCACGACAATGTTCAACTTGGCGAATTCCTCGATGAATCCCATCGCCTGCTCGAGCGGCAGATCTTCGAACATCACCTCCGGGACGCGTTGTTGCAGGGCGGGCGAGGCGGCGTCTATCGCCACGTCACGTACTTCGAGAACTCGGATACCACGCTCGTCGGGAGGTGCGTCTTCCTGACCGGCAGCCGGCGCGCAGAATGAGAGACCGGCTGCCGCGACGGCAGTAATCGACATCACTACCCATCGAAACACTAGCGTTTGCAGCGAATACATGCCTGGATCTCCTTACAGTTGAGGCGTTCCCCGAAATGGACCCGTGATGGTCGGCTGTGCTCACTGTCGCCCCCATTCTCTCCGCGATATAGTACTCGATTCTATGAGCGACCAGATCGAAGATCGCAAGGCCAAGCTGGAAAAGATTCGCGCGTTGGGCGTGGACCCGTATGGTGCGCGCTTCACCGACGTCACCACGCATGCCGACATTCGGGCCGCCGCCGGGCAGATGAACATCGAGCCCGGGCAGGTTTGTGAGGGCGAGGAGGCCTGTTTCCGGGCGGCCGGGCGGGTTGTGCTCTACCGCGACATCGGCAGCCTGATCTTCATGACCGTCCGCGACCGGACCGGCGATCTCCAGTTCGGGCTGAGCAAGAAGATGATCATGGGTGGCACGGCCGTGCCGGACAGCCACGAAGCCACGAAGCCACGGAGCCACGAAGAAACGCAAGCGAGTGCCTTCCCGGCGCCGGAGGTGGGCTGGAAACTGGCCAAGCTGCTCGATCTGGGCGATATCGTCGGGGCCGACGGTCGGCTCGGGCGGACCAAGACCGGCGAGCTGACGCTGTGGGTCACGCGGCTGACGCTGCTGAGCAAGTGTCTGCGGCCGCCGCCGGAGAAATGGCACGGCCTGACCGACGTCGAGGCGCGCTATCGCCGGCGATACGTAGACCTGCTCAGCAACCCCGACTCGCAGCAGGTTTTCCTGATGCGGGCGCGGATCATCGATTACGCGCGCGAGGTGCTGCGGGAGCGCGGGTTCATCGAGGTCGAGACGCCGGTGTTGCAGCCGATCTACGGCGGGGCGGCGGCGCGGCCGTTCCTGACGCACCACAATACGCTCGACATGGACCTGTACCTGGCGATCTCGCCGGAGCTGTACCTAAAGCGCTGTCTGGTCGGCGGGCTGGAGCGGGTGTTCGAGTTCAGCCGCTGCTTCCGCAACGAGGGCATCAGCCCGCGGCACAACCCTGAGTTCACCATGCTGGAGCTGTACCAGGCGTACGGCGACTACCACGACATGATGGACATCTGCGAGCGAGTCATCGGCGGGGCGGCGCGGGACGTGATCGGCGCGACGAAGATCCAATTCGGCAAGGCCGAGATCGACTACGCAACGCCGTGGCCGCGGCTGAAATACGCCGACGTGTTTGGTGAATACGCGGGCGTCGACATGAACGACGAGGCGGCGGTGCGCGCAAAGGCGCGTGAGCTGGGCGTTTTCAAGAAGGTGCTGAGGGAGGAACCTGGCCGACGGGACATCTTCGCGGAGGACCAGGTCGAGCTTGATCATCCGGTGCTGGTGAACAAAGTGTTTGAGGCGACGGTCGAGGAGCAGCTGGTCAACCCGACGTTCGTGCTGGACTGGCCGGCTCCGTTGTGCCCGCTGACTCGCCGCCATCCGGACGACCCGAACGCCGCGCTCCGTTTCGAGCTGTTCATACACGGGATGGAGATCGGCAACGCGTACACCGAGCTGAACGACCCGGCCGTGCAGCGCGCGACGCTGAGCAAGCAGCTTCGCGGCGAAGAAGATGAGACCATGGCGGTGATGGACGAAGATTTCGTCGAGGCGCTGGAATATGGCATGCCTCCGGCCGGCGGGCTGGGTATCGGCATCGACCGCACCGTCATGCTCCTGACCGGCAGCACCAGCATCCGCGACGTGATCCTGTTCCCGCTGCAACGGCCGCAAGCGTAGCGCGCCGAGCGGGTTTCGGGTTAGAATGGGGGCACCATGGGCACCGACCCCGACACGAACGATCCCCTGATCGACGAAGTGCGCCAGCGTCGTCGCGAGCTGTTCGCGTCCTGCGGCAACGACCTGAACAAGCTCGCCGAAGCGATTCGGCAGATCGAAGCCGAGCACCCGGAGAGGCTGTGGGATCCGCGCGCGGAAAAGCGTCGCAGCCCCCGCCGGCCGAGCGACCGGGCGTGAGGCGGGGTGAGCTTTCGGTAGCCGAACGCGCCCAAAGCAACGCAGGGTAACCACGTGGGCATCGGCATCGACCGGGTGGTCATGCTCATAACCGGCTCGACAGCATCCGCGACATGCTGCTCTTTCCGCTGGAACGACCGCAATAGCAACTGAGCGACGAGCGCGAGAGGTGGCCCTGGCAGGCTCGCGGGCCGCGAACTAGTCAGCCTGGACGGCGAATCGTTACCCGTTTCCCCCCATGGCGCGTTACAGCGCCCGCTGTAGGGCATCCAGTCTTCCCTGGGGCTAATACGGGAGTACTCTGTTCGCCGAGCAAGAACACCGGGCGCGGCGCGTCTATAATTAGACGCTGAAAATCGTGGCGAGGCGCACGGACATGTCGGCCGAGCGAACCGATAGTGACGAGTCTTTTGCGAGGCTAAGGCCTAAGCACGCGATCCTGCTTGCGACAATGGCTTGCGTGGCGGGAGGCGCCCTATACACACTCGCCCAATGCATGCTTGATCTACCGGAGCAGGACGGTTTGTACGCGCGCCTGGCTTGGTGGCTGACTCCTTGGGGCGCGCAAGTATCGACGATTGAAGCGGACTTGCACGTTCGCTTCAGCATTGGACTAGACAAGTGGCAAACCGGACCGCTGGACTTCGCGATCAGAGCAGTGATCGCGGGCATAGTCCTGTTGGCGGCCCACTCCGCGACGTTTGTCGTTGTGGCTTTGCTGTACGCTAAGTTTGGGCGCCCGCCATACTGGTCGGACGTCGGCTCGGGCAGCATCCTTTGGTCGGCCTGGGGCTGGAGCGCTTTCGCGGCGTGCTGGCTCCTGCCTGTGGCGGGTGCAATCTGGACGGTGTGGATGAAACTGGTGGAAACGCTGGCGTGGGTCAACTACCCGCTAATCGACACGGGACAGGGCTACTTGGCGGCCAACTTCGCCGCGGTGATCCTCGGGCTCGCGTTCGTCGCTGGCGCCGTCCTGCACAGACATGTTGTGGCTGCGGTCACCGCCGACAGCCTCCGGTGTCAAACCTGTGGCTATCTGTTGCGGGGGCTGCCAGAGCCGCGCTGTCCCGAATGCGGACGCCGGACGATGCCGCAGGCTAGGCCGGCCTTCGGTTTGCTCGGCGCGCCGTCGTCTCGCTGGAGGCCAGCAAAGTGGACGGCGCAACTGGCGATACCGTTAGCGTTGCTCTGCGCTCCACTGGCTGTCCCCACCGTACTCTTGCGACTGCCGACATTCTTACAGGAAAGGCTGCCCACAGCGACGCAGGCTACCCTTAAGCGCCTGTCGAAGGACCCCGACCTGATCCCCGTCCGGGGCAACACGCTATGTCTCGTGCGCCGTGACGGTGCGCTCGGAGTCGTACGCCTGCGTTTTCGACCCAGGCGGTGGTACGATGTGGCGTACTGGCCCAGCGAGGCTGCGTGCAACCACACGCCCCCGCAGATCGCAGAGAGCGGGCCGTTGGTCCTGGGGCCTGGCTTGACGGTCGACCTGAGGGTAGGACCGTGGCCCTTGACATACATGTGGGGCTCGCAGTCTTACTGGTGGCTACGTCGGCCGGATTCGAGCTTCGATGTGCAGGTGGTGCCCCCCGACGAGTTTGCAGGTAAGCTGCCGTGGCTTGAACGGCACCCTCAGGACGAGACGGCGCCGTGAGTTTGGGGTACCCAGCGCGCCGAAGTCGGCGGCCGGTGTGTTACAAGACAACATGGGCATTGCCCACCATTCGTGCGAGACATGTGGAGCGTGATTATCTCCGAAACCGCGTCGGTCGGGCCTGGGTGGGAGCTACGATGAAGAAGCAAGCCAAGCGTTGGCCAATCTGGAAGATCGCGATCGTCACCGCGGGGTTCGCGGTCGTCGCCGTGGTGCTGTTCTGGCTGTCGGTCGTCACGGATAGGGCCATTGGTGGGCTGACCACGAACCCCGCCGGGCGCACCGCGGCGCTGACGCCGGGGAGCTTCATCATGATGGGGGGGGTCGTGGCGGCGGCCGGCGGCGTGCTGAGCGCCATGGGGGTGGTCTACCGAATCCGGGATGCGCGACTCCCCGCGTGGGCGCGGCCGCGCAGAACGACACGACGCTAGCGCGCTTCGCACCGGGGTGGGGCCGAGTGAGCGGTGCCCAGTATTATGCAGTAAGGTGGGGCGTCCAAGCGCGACTCTTTGATTCCGGCGGCCCGGGAGGGTAGCTTTCCACTTGTGGTGAGAATCAGTCCCCCACCCTCGAAGGGCGGGGCACCAACATAGCCGACCTGCGGCGTACCGAACCCGCAGGTGGTGGGCGATGCCCATCCTACAGGGATTGATCCGGCTTGTACAAGCTGTTCCTGACACTCCGCTACCTGCGCAAACGCCGCATCGCTTATTTCGCGATCGCCGCGGTCACGTTGTGCGTGGCGATGGTGTTGATTGTGATGTCGGTGATGGGCGGGTGGCTGGAGATGGTGAAGCTGCGCGCCCGCGGTCTGCTAGGCGATGTCATCGTGGACAACAAGGCCTTCCAGGGCTTCCCGCTTTACGAGGAATTCATCGACGAGATCAGCGGCTGGCCGGAGATCGTCAAGGCCACACCGCTCGTCTACTCGTACGGCCTGTTCCAGTTCAGGCAGACCCTGCGGGACGGCACGACCCAGGTGATACAGGACGGCATGGCGCGGGTGGTGGGCCTGCGGCTCGAAGACGTGTGCGAAATCAACGCGTTCAAGGAGGGGCTGTTCTACGAGAAGCACTATCCGGGGACGACCCACCTCGGCGAGCAGCAGCAGCCGCTGATCGGGTATGACCTGGCGGGCGATCCGATACCGCTGAAAGACGAGGATGGGGCGATCTTTGGGTACCGCCGGCCGATCCTGCCGCCTGCGTATCAGGCCGCGCTGGCAGAGAGTCAGGCCCAGGATGTCGTCGATACGGAGTCGGCGGAAGATGAGAACGCCCGCTTTCTCGAGGAGCTCGGAGTTCCGCCGATGCCGGGCGTGTACAGGATCGTGGACGACTTCGGGCCGCCACGCATGGCCGGTGACCCGCGGCCTGGGCTGATCCTCGGTCGCGATATCGTGGCCAAGCGGCATTCCGACGGGCGCCACGAGCGCCACTACCCGCGCGGCAAGATGGTGACACTGACGCTCTGGGCGACCGCCGGCCACTCGGTCGATCCGTTCCCGATCAAGCAGCCCTTCCGGTATGCGGATGATTCGTACACCGGCATCTTCGAGATCGACTCGCAGTACGTGTACTGCGATTTCGACCACCTACAGAAGCTGCTGGAGATGGATGAGGCCGACCGGATCGATCGGGAGACCGGCCAGGTCATCGGCAAGGCGCCCGCGCGCTGCTCGCAGATTCAGATCAAGATCACCCAGCGAGTCGATGGGAAGCCCGTCGATCCCGTCGCGCTTTGCCGACGGCTCGAAGAGCTCTACCACAGCTATCTCAGCGACGAGCGCTTCCAACTCGATCTGACCGAGCGGAAGCTGATCACGCGGGTCGAGGCGATGACCTGGCAGGAATCGCAGGCCCACATCATCGTTCCGGTCGAAAAGGAGAAGATCCTGGTCACGATCCTTTTCGGCATCATCTCGCTGGTGGCGGTCGCGCTGATCCTGTGCATCCTGTATATGATCGTGCTGCAAAAGACGCGCGATATCGGGGTCATCAAGAGCATCGGCGGTTCGTCGGGCGGGGTGGCGGCGATCTTCATCACCTACGGTGCCGCCGTCGGCATCGCCGGCGCCGTCCTCGGGACAATCCTCGGGTCGCTGGTCGTCCACTATATCAACGACCTCCAGGACGCGCTGATCTGGTTCCACCCCTCGTTGCGCGTGTGGGATCCGGCAGTCTACTCGTTCGACACGATCCCCAGCGAAGTCCGTACCGTTGACGCGGTCTGCATCGTGGCCGTGGCGATCCTGGCTTCGACGGTCGGCTCGGTGGCCGCGGCCTGGCGGGCCGGGACAATGCAGCCGGTGGAGGCGCTGCGGTATGAATAGCGAATTATGAATGGCGAATAGCGAATTGAAGATTGCAGTCCGCTCAGCATGAATACAGCCCCTGGCATTCAATCGGAGAGTTCGACGCCGGCAAGTAGCGGTCCGCTACTCCGTGCCGAGGCGATCTGGAAATCCTACCCGATGGGTCGGACCGAGCTGCGCGTCTTGCGCGATTGCTCGCTTTCGGTGGCCGACGGGGAGTTCGTCGCGGTGATGGGCAAGTCGGGCAGCGGCAAGAGCACGCTGCTGCACATTCTCAGCGCGTTGGACGTACCGCAGAAGGGGCAGGTGCACTTTGCCGGTGAGCCGGTCTTCGCCCCGCCGGTCAGTCGCCGCCTGCGCACCAGCATCACCGATGTTCTCTCGGCCGCCGAGCGACGACGCAACCACCTGCGGCGGACGCAATTCGGGTTCGTGTTCCAGTTTTACCATCTACTGCCCGAGCTGAACGTGCTGGAAAACGTGCTGATCGCGCGGATGATCGATCCGTCGGTTCTGGCCTGGTGGTCGCAGGGGAGCGCGGCGCGGGGGGATGCCACCGATATCCTGAAGCGCGTCGGCCTGAGCGAGCGGCTGAAACACCGGCCGAGCGAGCTGTCCGGCGGGGAGTGTCAGCGGGTGGCGATGGCGCGCGCGCTGGTGCACAAGCCGAAGATCCTGTTTGCCGACGAGCCGACCGGCAATCTGGACGCCGAGGCCGGGGCCAACATCATGGCCCTGCTCGCCGAGCTCCATCGCGAAGGGCAGACGATCGTGATGGTCACGCACGATCCGGGCATAGCCCAACACGCCGACCGCATTCTGCACCTGGAAAACGGTCGCCTGCGTCCGGCGTGAGGGACGGCACGCGTCCGGCCGGACGACACCTCGCTCGGCTTCTGTGGACAAGAACCGGGCAATCGCACACACTGCGTCCTCGACGCGATCGCCGCGAGGTGGGCCTGCTACCGATGTCCGCCACGCTTGCTCCGTCCAGTCCCTTCGTTGCGGAACCGCTGATGCCGCCGGGAAAGACCAGCAACCTCTTCGGCCAAAGCCGGGCGATGCAACGGGTGCTCGATTTGTGTGCCCGTGTGGCCCCGACCCGGGCCACCGTGCTGATCGCCGGAGAAACCGGCACCGGCAAGGAACTGGTCGCCCGTTACATCCATCGACGCAGCATCCGCCGCGACAAACCGATGGTGGTCTTTCAGTGTGCCGCCTGTCCGGAGTCGCTGCTGGAAAGCGAGCTGTTCGGGCACGAACGGGGCGCGTTCACCGGTGCGATCCACGCGCGCTCCGGGCTGTTCGAGCGGGCCGACGGCGGGACGCTGCTGCTGGACGAGGTGGGCGACATCCCCGCCCTGGCACAGGCCAAGCTGCTCCGTATCCTGCAAGAGCGGCGTTTTACGCGGCTGGGCGGCACGATCACGCACGAGTCGGACGTCCGCGTCATCGCCACCACACACCGGGATCTGCTCAAGATGGCCCAGCGGGGCCAGTTCCGCGAAGACCTGTTCTACCGGCTGAACGTCTTCCCGATTCGCATGCCGGCGCTGCGCGAACGACGCGAAGACATCGCGCCGCTGGCGACGCACCTGCTCGGAGCGGCGGCCCGCCAGAACCGCTGCCGACAGTCGGGCCTCACCGACACGGCCATGGCGCTACTGATCAGCTATCACTGGCCCGGGAACGTGCGCCAATTGCAGTCGGTGATCGAACGGGCCCTGCTGCTGTCCGGCGGCGAGCCGATCAGCGAGCGCCTGCTGCCGCCGGAGATCGTGGGCGGCTTCGTCCCGCCGGAGAAGGGCGAGACGGCCACCTCGCTGGCCTACGGGCAACGGCTGATGGTCGCCCGCGCCCTGTATGAAAACGGCTGGAACTTCAGCAAGGCGGCCCAACGGCTCGGCGTCTCGGTGCACGTCCTGCGCCAACTGACCGCCCGGCTGCAAATCCGGCGGTCGGACTGACCCCGATACATCGCTAACCACGAAGACACCAAGCTACGAAGGGGTGGAGCATACTGATCTGGTGCGCAGGCGCCCGACACGAGCAAGACACGCTCGCGTGTATGATGGCTCTCGTAGACCCGGCCGCTCAGCTCGACCAACCGTGGCTCTTGGTGTCTTCGTGCCTTTGTGGTGGACCGTTCGGGCCGGCCGCTGCTACGGACAACCCTCGCCCCAGTGGGCCAGCAGGATGCCGAGGTCGGCGTGCTCGGTGTCGTGGTCGCCGGCCAGGTGGCGTTTGAGCCTGTGGTGTTTGGGCTGGTACTGATCGACGCCGTCGCGCGTGACCAAGTACAGATCCAGTGGATAGAGCGCCCCGGCCAGGCGCTGCGGATCAGAAGAAACCTTCGTGGTTATGACAACCCGCGGTCGTGCAGTTCACGAACGGGAGCGGGTCGTGACAGCGCTCACACTCGGGAGACTCCATACCGAGTTTGTCCCGCCAGACATCCGCGTTATGGTGTCGCTGCCTCGGGTGGCGAACATGGCATTGGTCGCAAAAGCCGAACCATTCGGCCGCCGAATCATCGGTCAGAATGTCGGGAACGGTCGCCCCGTTCACCGACCGCTTGATCATCCGCACATTCTCGCTCGCGTGGGCCTCGTGGCAGTCAAGACAGCCGAGGAAATACGCGCCCCGGCTTGCGGTGTCGAAGGGCTCGGCGAGGGGCGAACCTGTCGGGCCTTCGGGCTCCGCTTCAGCGGATCCGTGTTTCTTGCTTGACCAGTCGATCGCCTCGAGATCACCCACCGCGTATTGATGACATGTCAGACACAGCGTGTTGTAGTCGGGTAATACCGCATCAGTCAGGAGAGAGTTCCCCTCCCCGTCGATGGGCAGCGCGTTGCCGGAAAGGTCCACCCCGGGCTCTCCCAAAAAGGGCGGCTGGTAGACTTTGCTCGAATCGTAATTGCCGATTTTCTCGTCCGCCGCATCTCCCCAAAGCTCACCCGTTCCGAACAGATTCACCGGAGTGTGCCCTGCCGCGGCCTCCCAGTACTTCCCGGTGCTCTGATGCACGCCGTGGCAGGACGTACACTCGAGCTCCTGCGGGCCGTTGCCAATGTCGAACTCGTGGCCTGCCGTGGAGTCATTCACCGGGTGGGCGGCATGCAGGCCGAACGCAGCTTCCACATTGTCGCCGAAGTTCTCGTACGATCCGTCGAACCAGCCGTTGGAAATCGCCTCGTTAATCACACCGCCGCCCGCGTGACAGCCGTAGCAGAAGCCCTCCTCTTCATTGACGTTGTCCGGGCCGGGAACGCCGTCCCAGGGCAGAAGCAGTTTCCGGAGGTTCGACCCGTGCCCGTTCCCGTGGCAATCCGTACAGACGTAGCCTGAATTGCTCGTGCCGCCCGTGGCGTGTGCGGACGCCGACCACAGCCCTCCCCGCTCGATATCGGGCACGGTCTGACCGTCGCTGAACGGCCGGACGCCGCCACCGGCGGCCGCACCGTCGGCATCGTGGCAATGGCGGCAGAAGCTCTCCAGTTCGTCGGGAGTAGCCTCATCATACGTGTATATGATGTTGTTATCATCCGGGTCTTTGAGCCGGACGTGCCCGCGCTGGTGTCGGCTCATGTCGTGACAGACCGTACAGTCCTGGTCCCGCACCGGCCCCTCAACATGGTGACTGACGTTTCCAAAGTCGGCGGGCTTGCTTCCGTCAGGTATGACCGCGCGCCGGCCGCCGGGTGGCACGTTATCACCGTTGTCCCACGCCTGAGCGTGACAACCAACACAGGTACCGCCGACCGGCTGGAAGCCGGCCTTGTGCAGGTGGCAGTCAGTGCAGGTGGAAGCGTCATTGTGCGGCGTGGCAGAGCCGTCATGGGTGTGGTAGTGGGTAGCGGTGTGGCAGACCTGGCACACGCCGTCGTGCGGCGCCGGCGCGCCGGCGGCGCAGCGGTTGGGGCCGCGGCGGGCGGGGAAGACGACGGG
>JAUWXH010000141.1 GCA_030616465.1 Planctomycetota bacterium
CGACCACAGCGACCACGCGCGCTGTGCCGGCATATACCAACGCAAGTTCGGCCTGCCGATCTACGCCACGCGGAAGACGCTGGCGGCTGTTTGGTGTGACCTTGGCAAGCTCAACGACGTGCGCTACTTCCGCTCGGGCGACACGCTGGAGTTTGGCCCGGTCCGCGTCCATACCGTGCCGACGCCGCACGACGGCAGCGACCCGGTGGCGTTCGTGGTCGAGTTCGAGCGGAAGCGGCTGGGCATCTTCACCGATCTCGGCCACCCGTTCGCCACACTGCCGCGGCTTTTGCGGAGCGTTCACGCCGCGTACCTGGAGAGCAATTACGACCCGGAGCTGCTCGAGACGGGGCCGTACCCGCCGGCGTTGCAGGCACGCATCCGCGGTGCCGGCGGCCACCTCTCGAATGACGAGGCCGCTGAGCTACTGCGAGGGTGCGGGCGGCGCCGGCCGAAATGGCTGGCCCTGGCCCACCTCAGCGAGCAGAACAACCACCCCGACCTGGCCCTGCAAACGCATCGCCGCCACATCGGACGCCGCTATCCGTTCACCGTGGCCGGCCGCTGCGGGGTCTCCGAGCTCTTGCGTGTGTGAGCGGGTGCGTTGCCCGCGACGGGGTATGGCCGCCCGTTGGCGGGCCCCTACGCTCAGCGTGGGCGGCGCCCTAAACTGCGTCCACAGATGAGTGCTGCACCCGTACCGCCACGACGCGTCTGGCTCGGCATCTTCATGCTGATCGCCACGGCGGCCCTGTGGAGCCTGGCCGGTCCGCTGATCAAGCTGCTCAAGGAGGCCGGTGTTGACGGGGTGGCGATCGCCTTCTACCGCTCTGCGATCGGCGGAGTCGTCTTTCTGCCGCTGGCGCTGCGACGGCTCGGCACGCTGCGCAACGTCTCCATCCTCTGGCCGATCGGATCGGTCGTGGCCTTCACGGCGATGACCGTGACCTTCGTCATCGCCACCACGATGACGGCCGCGGCCAACGCGATCATCCTGCAATACACCTCCCCGATCTGGGTGTTTCTGCTCGCGCCGCTGCTGCTGAAGGAGCGTCCGGGGAAAGTGGACGGACTGGTGTTACTCATCGCGATGGCCGGGGTCGCGATCATTTTCTTTGGTCACGGAACGGCGGACATCCCATGGCTGGCCGTCGCGTTGGCCAGCGGCTTAGGCTTTGGGACACTGATAGTCGTGCTCCGCGGCCTGCGCCGCGTCAATCCGGTCGTCGTGGCCGCGATGAACACGCTGGGTTCGGGGCTGTTGCTCGCGATCGCGGTGGCGTTGTGGGGCTCGTTCGACGTCACGGCCCGGCAGCTTGGGCTGCTGCTCGTGCTGGGCCTCGTGCAGTTCACGTTGCCGTATGTGATGTTCTCGTGGGCGTTGCAGTACGTGGAAGCGCATCGCGCGGCGCTGATCCTCCTGTTGGAGCCGACGCTCAACCCGCTCTGGACGTACCTGATCGTCGCGGAGGTGCCGCCACCGGCCACGTTCATCGGCGGCCCGCTGATACTGCTGAGTGTCGTCGGCTGGATCCTGCTGACCCGGCGGCGTGAGACGGCCGCGCAGACGGGTCACGTCCCCGCCGAGGCGCGGGGGCAAGGGTAAGTACGTGAAGGGCATCGTCTTCGACATCCAGCGCTACGCTATTCACGACGGTCCCGGCATTCGAACCACCGTGTTCTTCAAGGGCTGTCCGCTGCGCTGCCGGTGGTGCCACAATCCGGAAGGTCGCGGCCAGACGGCGGAGCTGTCGCTGCTGCCGAGCCGTTGCATCGCCTGCGGCGCGTGTGTGGGGGCCTGCCCGCACGAAGCCGTCACGCGGCGCGACGGGACCATCGAGACCGATCGGTCCCGCTGCCGGGTTTGCGGCACATGCGTCGAAGCTTGCCCGAGCGGCGCGCGGTCCCTGCTGGGGGCCGACATGTCAGTCGGGCAGGTGATGAGCGAGCTCGACAAGGACCGTGTGTTTTATGAAGAATCGGGCGGCGGCATTACCTTCTCCGGCGGCGAACCGCTGGCCCAAGCCGAATTCCTGTTGGCGTGCCTGCGGGCCTGCAAGCAGCGCGGCCACCACACCGCCGTGGATACCTGCGGCTACGCCCTGGCCGAGGCGCTTTGGCAGGTGGCGGCCCTGACCGACCTGTTCCTCTACGACCTGAAGTTCATTGACGCCGCCCGGCACGAGGAATACCTGGGCGTTTCCAACGCGCTCATCCTGGACAATCTGCGGGGGCTATGCGAGCGCGGATGCCCCACCTGGGTTCGCGTCCCGCTGATTCCCGGGATCAACGACGACGAGCAGAACCTGGCGGCGATGGCTGACTTCGTGAATTCGCTGGCCGGCACGCCGCCGCTGCACCTGCTGCCGTATCACCGCATCGGGTCTGACAAGTACGAACGGCTCGGGATACGATATCCGTTGGAAGGGATCGACCCACCGACGGATGCGGCGCTCGCGGCCGTAGCCGCGTGTCTGTCGGCGCGCGGGCTGAATGTGAAGATCGGAGGCTGAGCACGTGACCGAACGGGTGAAGCGACTGCGCGCCCGGACGCTGGAGGCGCAGCCCACCGTCTCCGGTGAGCGGGCGGAGCTCATGACGCAGTTCTACCGGCAAAACGCGGGGAAGCACTCGGCTGCGGTGATGCGTGCGTTGGCGTTCAGACACCTGTGCGAGCACAAGACCATCTATATTGGCGAAGACGAGCTAATCGTCGGTGAGCGCGGCCCTGAGCCCAAGGCCGCACCGACTTACCCGGAGCTAACGTGCCATAGCCTGGAGGACTTGCGGATCCTCAACGACCGCGAGAAGACGAGCTACGCCGTCGGTGCCCATGTGGAACGGCTCTACCAGGAGCAGGTCATCCCCTACTGGTCGGGGCGTTCGTTGCGCGACCGGATCTTCCAGGAGCTTCCGCAAGAGTGGCACGACGCGTATGCGGCGGGGGTTTTTACCGAGTTCATGGAGCAGCGCGCCCCAGGGCACACCGTGGCGGACGGGAAGGTGTACCGCCAGGGCATGCTCGACCTCAAGCGGGACATTGCCGAGAGCTTGGCCAACCTGGACTTTCTCAACGACCTGGCCGCCTATCAGAAGCGCGAGCAATTGAAAGCCATGGAGATCGCCGCCGATGCCGCGATCCTCTTTGCCGAGCGTCACGCTGAGTTGGCCGAGCAGTTGGCGGCCGAGGAAACGGATCCAACGCGCAAGCAGGAGCTAGAGCGCATCACCCGGGTCTGCCGTTGGGTGCCGGCTCACGCGCCGCGCGACTTCTGGGAAGCCCTACAGATGTATTGGTTCTGCCACCTCGGCGTGATCACCGAGCTGAACGGCTGGGACTCGTTCAATCCGGGTCGCCTGGACCAACACCTGGCTCCGTTCTACACGGCGGGTCTGGCGGACGGCTCGCTGACCGGCGAGGCGGCCAAGGAGCTCCTGGAGTGCTGGTGGGTCAAGTTTAACAACCATCCGGCGCCGCCAAAGGTCGGTGTCACGAACGCCGAAAGCGGCACGTACACGGACTTCACCAACATCAACATCGGCGGGTTCACGCGCGACGGGCGCGACGGCGTCAACGAGGTTTCCTATCTGTTGCTGGAGGTCATCGACGAGATGCACATCCTCCAGCCCGGCAGTAACGTGCAGATTTCGCGACACACGCCGGACCGGTTCCTGAAAGCCGCCTGTGAAGTTATCCGCAAGGGCTACGGCTTTCCATCGGTTTTCAATGCCGATGCGGTTGTTCGGGAGCTGCTGCGTCAGGGCAAGAGTGTGGAGGACGCGCGCGAAGGTGGGACCAGCGGCTGCGTCGAGACGGGCGCGTTCGGCAAGGAAGCCTACATCCTGACGGGGTACTTCAACCTGGTGAAGATCCTCGAGCTCACGCTGCACAACGGCAGCGACCCGCGGACCGGAAAGCAGCTCGGCCCACGAAGCGGCGATCCGCGAGAGTTCCATTCGTTTGACGAGCTGTTTGCCGCCTGGTCCACGCAGGTGCGACACTTTGTAGACATCAAGATCAGAGGCAACCAGATCGTCGAGCGGCTCTACGCCGCTTACGCCCCGGCACCGTTCCTGTCACTGCTGATCGACGACTGCATCGCCAACGGCAGGGACTACAACGACGGCGGCGCCCGCTACAACACCAGCTACATCCAGGGGGTCGGCATCGGGAGTCTGACCGACTCCTTCGCCGCCGTCAAAAAGCACGTCTTCGAGGCGAAAACGTGCACGATGGACGAGCTCCTGGCGGCGCTGAAGACCGACTTCGCCGAGAATGAGCGACTGCGGCAGATCCTGCTGAACAAGTCGCCGAAGTACGGCAACGACGACGACCAGGCGGACGAGGTGATGCGGGCCTGCTTCGACGTGTTCTTCCGAGCGGTTGACGGGCGGCCCAACACGAAGGGCGGCCGGTACCACATCGACATGCTCCCGACCACCTGCCACATCTACTTCGGCTCCGTCACCGGGGCCATGCCCGACGGACGCCGGGCAGGGAAGCCGCTTTCCGAGGGCATCTCACCGGTGCAGGGGATGGACCGCAAAGGCCCGACCGCCGTGCTCAAGTCGGCGGGCAAGATGGATCACATCAAGACCGGCGGCACGCTGCTGAACCAGAAGTTCACCCGCCCGGTGCTGGAGGGCGACGATGGGATCGACAAGCTCGCGCATCTGATCCGCGGGTACTTTCGGTTCGACGGGCATCACGTGCAGTTCAACGTGATCGACGCCGAGACGCTCCGCGCGGCACAGGCCAGGCCGGAGGAATACCAGAACCTGATCGTGCGCGTTGCCGGGTACAGCGACTACTTCGTGCACCTGGGCCGCACGCTGCAAGATGAGATCATCTCGCGCACGGAGCACTCGCTTTCCTGAACGGACGGGCCGAGCGGCACGCTCTGACGAAGTCAGGCCGTGCGACGCGACGAGCGAATGCCCACGGCCTGGCTACACTTCCTTTCGCCAGACCGTGCCACCCGTCGCGCAATCCCACGGCCAAGCTTGCGCTTGACCGTGCCATCCTTCCGCTTATCCCTTTCCCCAGTGCGGCAGGTTCTCTTCCGGCTCGACGCCGAGCGCGTCGGCAACGCGATTGATGTAATTGAAGTAAGCGATCACCTGAACCGCGTCGTGGACCGTCTCGTCACACCAGCCGGCGTCGCGTAGCCGGCAAACATCGGACTCCTTAACCTCGGCCGGCGCACGGGTAACCTTCTCGGCGAACTCGACTAGCCGGCGGACCGCCATGGACAGACTGCATTGCCGCCAGTCGTCCACAACCTGGTGTACGAACGCATCGAGAGCGGCGACGTCGGGAGCAGACGCTTGCGCCCTCAGCACTGTGTCCCAGTCGGTTTTGACCTCAGCCCGGAGGTCGTTGGCGTGGGCCTGCACTCAGTAGTCGCACCGGTTGGCCTTGCTCACCACCGTCGCCAGCAATTCGCGCTGCGCGCGTGACAGCGGTGAATCGCCGAACATCGTCGCCTGGTAGAAGCCCATCGAAGCCCGCAGCGTGTGGGGGTTCGGGCTCATGACGCGTACGATGTTGAACACGCGCCCCGCCCGTTTGCTGGCCGCCTCGAATAGGACCTTCAGCGGCCCGGTCGCCTCATGGTCAGCGACGGTTTTGATCCAGGCCATGCTCGATGTCCTTTCCGGCTCGCCCGCTGGCACTGGCGCACAAGCCGCCAGTGGCACCCGGCGCCCGTCGCTGGCGCTCTGGGTTCGGTTGGCGCGGCGGCCGATGAAGAACCCAGCGACCTACGTTCCGCAGCCCCAGTCGGCCAGCAGGATGCCCAGGTCGCTGTGACCAACTTCGCCGTCGCCGTCCAGGTCGGCATTCTCGTTCCAGTCCGGGTCGCCCGGCTGCGTGCCCCAGGCACTCAGCAGCTCACCCAGGTCGGAGTGGTCGGTATCGCCGTCACCGTCGATGTCGCCGGGGCAGGGTGAGGGCACCGGGTAGAGTCCGCCACGACTGTTGCACCCGTGGTAGACCTTCCAGTCGCGGCCGGTGGTGGCATACACATCCGGCAGATCGTAGAGGTTCACATCGACGCCGTCGTA
>JAUWXH010000195.1 GCA_030616465.1 Planctomycetota bacterium
ATGAAACCCGTCGCAGGGTTTTACCAAGACATCCATCTGGGTGTCGTGGTAAAAGCGCACACGGTGTTTGAAACGATTAAGGATTGGTTCATGCGGTATGGCTGTAAGCGGGTTACTGGCACCGATCGAAGCGGGGACTGAGCCGATGTAGGCATCTTCGTGATTTCGGCCGGTCACCGGTGACCGGCTGCCTACCGGTCATCTGTGCGAAAAACCGTATGCACCGGTGACCGGTATCCCAGAAAGGGACCAGAATGCGGCGTCCGCGCTTAACGCGGGACGCCAACCGATCCAGAGGCCGTTTAACGCTGGCCCCGGATTGCGGGCGGCGGTCTCGGCTGCCGGGCTGAAGCGGATTGAGGGTGCAGGGACTCGAACCCTGGACCCACGGCTTAAAAGGCCGTTGCTCTGCCGACTGAGCTACACCCTCAAACAATCAGGCGCATACACGGTCCGTGCGTCGCGATTATACCGCCGCGGTCGAGCGCCTTGAAGAGTCGCCCGAGCGTGCCCTGACAATAGCCCGCCGCCGTCAGGGCCTCGGGGCGGGTTCCAGTATCAGTTCGGCACCGACCGTCAACGGGCCGGTCAGCGATTGCTCGAAAACGAACCCGAGCCCCTGCACGCCGTCCGCGGCAACCAGCACAGCTACGCCGAGGGTCCGTTCTCCAGCGTGGACCGCCAGAGGCGTTAGCAGCGGCGGCGGCGGGCTGGACACGACGCGGGCCGCGAAAAGGGTCTCCGCGGTCACGTGCTCGATCGTGCCGACCCTCCTGCCCGGCTCGGGTGGGGGCGCGAAACGCACTTGGTCGCCGACTCGCAGCTCGATGTCCGGCGTCGCTCCCACCGGCCGCACGACCGCGTAGCTGCGCTGCACCCGGCGAACGACCACCCGGCCCAACGCTTGACCATCACGCGTGGCGCTGCCGGTGTCTCCCGCCGACAATTCATCCAGCTCGCCGGCGTTGATCAGGTACCCTTCCGCAGTCGCCTCAAACACGCGTGCGACGAAGTGTCGCCGGGCGAGGTCGGCCCGCGTACGGATCACCGCCGCGTCACCAACCTCGACGAGCTCGCCTCCAGCCCCCCGCGGGATCCGCACGTACCAGAAACGCGCGTCCCGGCGCTCGGCAACCCCCGAGGCGACCAGCCGTCCGCCGCGGTGGAAGTCCAGTCGCGGTTCCGGCGGGCAGGCGACGCTCCGCAGTGCGGCAACCCAAACGACTTGATCCTTCCCCTGCGCCTCAACGAACGCCACTGCCGAACGGGCCTGCCCACGCACACGCCGCCCGGGCGCAGGCCAAAGCGCGACCAGTTCGTCGCCGTTCAGGCGCAGCTCCGAAACCAGCGGCACGACGCCGCAGAAGCACAGGTCGCGTTCGACCAGGCGGACGTCCAGGCGCGCGAGCGGCTGTCCGTCGCGGCGTAGCCACCAGCTATCCCTGCTTCGAACCCCGTGTGTGGTGCCGGCCCGGACCCAGACCGAACGGGCCGCCGGGCCGACGCGGTCCAAGCGCGCCAGCAGCGCGCCGTCGCTCGGCCAGCGGTCCAGCAGCATACGTAGCGCGTCGGGCCGAATGCACCAAGCACGCAGCTCGCGGAGGCTTGACGGGAAACGGGTGGGTGCCCGTCCGCGGAATACGGCTCGCCCCGCCGCGTCACCGCTCCATTCCAGCAACGCCAGCGGCCGGTCGCCTTCCGCGACGAGCAGCTGGCTGCCACGCACCACCGGCCGGCTGGCCGAGCTGTCTACCTCAATCCGGCCGCAGGCCGGGTCAAGCACGCGGATAGTCACCTCGGCAACCGGCTGGGGCGGGGGAGCCGCCGGCACGCAGGGCACCCCGGCGAGCAAGCCCCACCAGAGCCCCAACGTTGCTGCCGTGCCAGAGGCGGAGACCATTCGGTACACACCCCGACCAGAGACGCCCGCGAGGCCAACGTGCCCCGCCGGACCGGTTACGCCTCGTTTCCGTGCCATGCTAAACGCGTGCGGTTCGCGGGTCGATCTCGCGGGGACACCCGCCCGAGGCGTGCCAGGCACGGGGGCAAGACGTCACTCGGCCAGATTCTCATCGTGGGGTGCACGAATGCGGGCTCGGAAGCCGACGGCACATACGGCACCCGGGGCGACTCTCGCGAGCCGCCCCGGGGGGTTTGGCCGAGGAGGAGGAATATGGTGGTCTCAGGATATCTTCCACCCATCCTTACGCGGCGAGAGCACTGCGGTTCGCGCGGGTGGAAAAGATTCTCGCCAACCCCACGTGCACCCAGGATTCCGTCCGGCGTCGATTGCACCGCCGGGCCGGCGCGGTATACTATTAATAGGTGTCGGACTGGTGCGGGCCGGTGCGCGTCTCTAATGCCCGCATCACGGGTAGGTTAGCAGACACAACTAGCAGGAATCGGCGGCGGAGGTAGGCGGACCGCGCGTCCGGGCACGGGCGTGTGGTTGTCTACGCCGCCGTGGCCGACCCGCTGTTGGCGTCCGCGGCCGTGCGTCCAAGGTGCTCGGCGGGTGAAAGGGGTGGACACGGACGGCCGGTGGCTGTATCTTGACAGTGTGCTGGAGGGAGCGAGCAGCGGGGATCGTGTACCGTTCGTTAATGCGCGTAAGCGGGGCCTGAGCTATTAACCGCTTGCGCCGGCTCTGGAGCCGGGCTTAGGTCGCTTCTCGCACGGGCCAAGCAACCAGCCCGATCCGGCGGCGCGGTGTGCTACAGAGTAGTCGGCCATATCCGAGATTCGAGGGAGGATGTATGAGTCAGCCGGTCTACAGCCTGCACAATCACACCCCCTTCTCAGACGGGGCCTACACCGTCGATGAGTTGTGTCAGGCTCATCTGGATCTGGCGGGCGTGAAGGTAGCGGGCATCGGCATCTGCGACCACCTCTTCTGCACGCCCTCCTCGCGCGAGGTCAAGGCCGAGCGCGATTTCGAGCGGCTGTTTGCGGACGAGACACGCCAGTACGTCAAGATGGTCCACGAGGCCCGGCAGCGCTGGGCCGGCAAACTGGAGATCTTCTGCGGGGCGGAGATCAACTGGCCGCTGAACAAGAGCGTGTTGGACCAGATTCGCACCAGGCTCGACGGGATCGACTACGTGATGTTCGGGTTTGCCGACTGGGCCGGGCTGACCCAGTTGGCCAACCAGGCCCGCCGCTGGCCTTGCCCCGTGGGGCTGGCCCACACCGAGGTCGCCCGCCAGTTCCCCAATACCTCTATGGATCAGGTGGTACGCACACTGGCCAACGCCCGCATCTTCTATGAGCTGAGCTCGAAGCTCCTGCCGCTCAGCGAGGACGACCGCTGGTTCAAGCTCCTGCCGCAACACCGCGTGACCGTGGCGGTCGGCACCGATACGCACGATGACCTGAGCTGCCTCCGGGATTTGCCGGTCATGTACGCATACCTGGAGCGCCGCGGCCTGGGCGAGAAGCTTTTCGCACCCGCTGTCCGCAAGGAAGAGGCCCTCAGCGCCTGACAGGTCCGCTGCCACGCCGTAACGGCGGACCTCCCAGATGCAGGGGGGCACTGCTTATCAGTCTCCTACATACCGCAGCCCCAGTCGGGCAGGAAGATGCCCAGGTCACCGTGACCGACTTGGCCGTCGCCATCCAGGTCGGCATTCGGGTTCCAGTTCGGGTCGCCCGGCTGCGAGCCCCACGCGCCGAGCAGGGCACCCAGGTCGGCGTGGTCGGTATCGCCGTCGCCGTCGATATCGCCGGGGCAGGGGACCTGGAACTCATACGCGCCCATATCCACGATCGGCAGATCAGGGAAATCGGGGTCGGGGTTGCCCGTATCTTCCGTGTCCGGATCATCGACAAAGCGCGGGTTGCCATCGAGATCAAACGGAATCGGCTCGGCCGTGTCACCGTCCCCGTCCAGGTCCAACTCATCGGCCGGCACAGCCTCGTTATCCGCGGCATCGATGCACGGCGAGCCGGCTTCAAGCCGCGGGTTGTCGTCCTCGGTGCCGAAAACGTCATCGGGACCGTCGGCGTCCACGAACAGCGGGTCGTCGCCGATGTTTCCCTCGCCGCCCCAACCACCGGTCCAACCTTGAACGCAACTGTAGTTGATGGTCGGCGCACTGCCGTCAATCTGAGCGGACTCGTCCGTTCCGCCGCTGTCACTGTTGCCCCAGAGGACGCAGTTCGCCAGGGTCGGTTGGAACCAAGAATAAACCCCGCCGCCTTCAGCATCTGCCATATTCGCACTGAACGTGCAGTTCGCAAGCATACACTCGCCCATAAACACGTATAAGCCTGCCCCGTCGAGGCTTGCGGAATTGCCGCTGAAGGCGCAGCCGAACAGTGTGGGTGCGGAGCGATACCCGAACATGGCGCCGCCCTGCCAGGCGGAGTTGCCGCCAAAAGTGCAGGCGATCAACGTCGGGTGGGAGTTATAATTGTACATTGCGCCGCCGCCATCCTCCCACGTGGCGGTCCCGGTGGCCCAATTCCCGTAGAACATGCAATTGACCAGCGTAGTAGGCCAGACGCGCTCCTGGATGAATATAGCACCGCCGCCGTTACGCGATCCGCTTCCCAACGCCGAATTGCCGACGAACAGGCAGTCAGTCACGGTGAGCCAGCTAGACCCGCCGTAGCCGTAGTCCCACATGAAGATCGCGCCGCCGTCCTTTGTTGCCGAGTTGCCGGTAAAGCTACACCCGCTCACCGTCAACTCGTTGGGCTCGTCGTGGAAGATGCCGCGGACGTAGACGGCGCCGCCGAATCCACCTGCGTTATCGTCCATGATGGACTCGGTCAGCGTCGCTCTGCTGCCCTCGGCGCAGGAAACGGCTCCGCCTCGCCCAGGTTCGTAGGGGTCGTTGCTGCTGGCCGTGTTTCCCGTGAGCGTGCAGTTGGTGATCGATACAGTGCTGTCAATGTGGCAGTACACACCGCCGCCGGCAGCACTGTAGTCGGCGGCCCCGGAAGAGGAGACCGTGTTGCCCGCCATCGTGCAGTCGATGATCTGCGTATTGCCCCGGCACCAGACGGCGCCACCAGCCACCGTTCCCGCTGCGCTGCCTGTTGAAGGAGACAGCTGGTGGAAGGACGCCGTGTTCTACGAGGTCTTTGTGCGCAGCTTCTACGACAGCGACGGCGACGGC
>JAUWXH010000527.1 GCA_030616465.1 Planctomycetota bacterium
CGGGACCGGCAAGACCATGACGCTCGCCGCCCGCGTGGCGTACCTGCTCGAACAGGGCGTCCGGCCGGATCGCATCCTGCTGTTGACGTTCACCCGGCGGGCGTCTGCGGAAATGCTCCGCCGAGCCCGTAGCATGAGCGGCCGACCCGGGGCCGACAACGTCTGGGGCGGCACCTTTCATGCGGTTGCGAACCGCCTCCTGCGAATCCATGGCCGGGCGCTGGCCTTGCCACCCGACTTCACCGTCATCGACCAAGCCGACGCGGCGGACATGATGAGCCTGATCCGCAGCGAGCTGGACCTGGCGAGCCGCGAGCGCCGCTTCCCGCGCAAAGAGACGCTTGTGAGCATCTACTCGCGCACGGTAAATGCACAGGAGAAGCTGCGCGCCGTGCTCGACGTGCATTACCCGTGGTACCTGAGCGCGATCGACGGGATCGGCCAGGTTTTCGAGCAATACGGCCGTCGCAAGCTCGAGAGTCACCTGCTCGATTACGACGACCTCCTGCTTCACTGGGACATGCTGTGCCAGGTGCCGGGGGCGGGTGACAAGGTCGCCGACCGGTTCGACCACATTCTCGTGGACGAATACCAGGACACCAACGCGGTCCAGGCCCAAATCCTGCGGGGTATGCGCAAGCACTGCAACGACATCATGGTCGTTGGCGACGACGCGCAGTCGATCTACTCCTTCCGGGCCGCAACGATCCGCAACATCCTGGACTTCCCCGAGCAGTTCCCCGGCACGCGGATCGTCAAGCTGGAGCAGAACTACCGCTCAACCCGGCCGATCCTCGCGGCCTCGAACGCGGTGATGGCAGCGGCCCGCGAGCGATACACAAAAGAACTGTGGTCCCAGCGCCCTTCGGACCAGAAGCCGGTGCTGTTGACGTGCGTGGATGAGGCCGAGCAGTCCGACATTGTCTGTCGGCAGGTGCTCGAACACTTGGAACAGAGCATCGCGCTGCAACGGCAGGCGGTTCTCTTCCGGGCCGGGCACCACAGCGCGGCGTTGGAGATCGAGCTGGCCCGCCGGAACATCCCGTTTCACAAATACGGCGGCCTCCGGTTCGTCGAGATGGGGCACATCAAGGACCTGCTGGCCGTCCTGCGGATCATCGAGAACCCCTTCGACCAGGTGAGTTGGTTCCGCGTGCTGCAACTGCTCGACGGCATCGGCCCGAAGACTGCTCGGCGGGTTATGGGCGCACTGGGCGTCGGCCGAGCACCACCGGCGACACCAGATGAACAGGGCGCCGCTTCCAGAATGCCCACGCCGCTACGGAGTATGGTTGCCGAACCGCCCGACGTACCACCCGCGGCCCGCGAAGCCTTCGCCGAGCTGCGTGCCGCCCTGGCGTACTGCTGCGGCGTATCGGACAGGCCGCCGGCGGACGACACCAAACCGGCGAAGGGGAAGCGCCGCGGCAGCGCGCCGCCGGTCGCCAGCCAGATCGAGCGGGCCCGGCACTTCTATCAACCCCTCTTGGAGCGCAAGTACGACAATTGGCGGATTCGCCAGCGGGATTTGGAGCAGTTGGAGCAGATTGCCGCCCGGTACAGGTCGCGCGGCCGCTTCATTACGGATCTGACGCTCGATCCGCCCACGGCCACCTCCGATCTGGCCGGCGCGCCGTATTTGGACGAGGACTTCCTGATCCTCAGCACCATGCACTCGGCCAAGGGGCTCGAGTGGAACGCGGTGCACATCCTGCACGCCGCCGACGGGATGATCCCCTCCGACATGGCACTGGGCGACGAAGCCGGCCTGGAGGAAGAGCGGCGGCTGTTCTATGTGGCGATGACGCGGGCGAAGGACTGGCTATATGTGTACTTCCCGCTGCGCTATTACCGTCGGCCGTCGGGCCTGAGTGACAAGCACCACTACGCCCAACTTACACGTTTCATCTCCGACCCGGTCCGCGCGCTGTTCGAACAGCAGACCGCGGTCCACGCTGGCGAGACAGAGGACGAGGAGCCGCCATCAG
>JAUWXH010000011.1 GCA_030616465.1 Planctomycetota bacterium
CGCGAGTTACTGAGCCGACTCGATGCCGGGCAGGTCGGTCTGCGTTTCGAGCCGGTTCGTGAGCAGGCCGCGACCGCCAGCGCGGGAACGACCGACTTCGGGGGCCTGTTCGTCGGCTTCAGTTCCTTTCTCATCATTTCCGCCGCGATGTTGGTGGCGTTGCTGTTCCGCCTAGGCGTCGAGCGGCGCTCGCACGAAGTTGGCACGCTGCTGGCAACCGGGTTCGCACCGCGCACAGTGGCGAAGCTCCTACTGGCGGAGGGGTCAGTGCTGGCGGGCATCGGTGCCGCCGTGGGGCTGGCGGGCGCGCTGGGATACGCATGGCTGATGCTCGCCGGCCTGCGAACGTGGTGGTCCGCCGCCGTCAGTGCTCCGTTCCTGCGGCTGGAAGTAACCGCGGCGAGCCTCGCGATCGGCGGTTGCGCGAGCTTCGTCGTTGCACTGCTGGCGATAATGTGGTCCGTACGCGGATTGACGCGCCTGTCACCACGCGCGTTGCTGGCCGGCAGTGTTGAAGCTGCTCGGCCGGCGACCACCGAGCGGGCAGGTCGGCTCTCCATCGTGGTCGCCGCCGGCGGGCTCGCGCTGGCCGTCGCGTTGATCGTGATCTCCGTCGTGGCCGACGCGCTATCGCAGACGGCGGCTTTCTTCGGCAGCGGCTCGGCGACGCTCCTCGCGTGTCTGGCCGTGTTCACCCGCTGGCTGAAATCCGACCAGGGCGGTGTGATTCATCAGCCCGGCAGCCTCGCGTGGGTGCGCCTGGGCATCCGCAACGCCCCGCGACACCGCGGCCGAAGCATCCTCACCGCGGCACTGGTCGCCTCGGCCACGTTCGTGATCGTCGCGCTGCAGGCGTTTCGGCTCGAAGCCGAAACCGCCGACCGCGGGCGGGAAACCGGGACGGGCGGCTTCGCCTTGCTCGCTGAAGCCAGTGTCCCTTTGCCATACGACCTCAACACCGCCGACGGGCGCGCAGCGCTGGGCATGTCGCACGACGCAGATGAGGTCTTCGCGGACGCCGCCGTGGTGCCGTTTCGTCTGCGGACGGGCGACGAGACGAGCTGCCTGAACCTGTACCGCCCGCGAAACCCGCGCATCCTCGGCGCCACGGAGGCGATACTTCAGCGCGGTGGCTTTCGCTTCGGTCCAACGCTGGCCGAGTCCCAGCAGGAGCGGGAGAACCCCTGGACCCTTCTGCACCGCACTTTCCCCGACGACGCTATTCCCGCAATGGGCGACGAAAGCGCCGTCATCTGGCAACTCCACCTCGGCCTGGGTAAGGACCTGGTCATCAAGGACGAGCGTGGACGCGACGTGCGGCTGCGTCTGGTCGCGCTGCTCAAGGGGAGCATATTGCAGGGGGAGTTGGTCATCGCCGAGACGCGGTTCGCCCGCCTGTTTCCGTCGATCAGCGGGTACGGTTTCTTTCTGATCGAGGCACCCCCGGGCGTCGCGCCCGCGGTAGGGCAAACGTTAGAGCGCCAGCTGGCCGACTTCGGCTTTGACGCCACCTCCACCACCGGTCGTCTGGCCGAGCTCTTCGCCGTGCAGAATACGTACCTGTCCACGTTTCAAACGGTCGGCGGGCTCGGGCTGATCCTGGGCACCGTCGGGTTGGCGGCGGTGCTGTTGCGCAACGTGTGGGAGCGGCGTGGCGAGCTGGCCCTGCTGCGCGCGGTCGGCTTTTCGCGCGTCGCCCTCGGCTGGATTGTGCTGACCGAGAACGCTTTTCTGGTGCTGGTCGGGTTGCTGGTCGGCGTGGTGTCGGCCCTGGTCGCCGTCGCGCCCCACGTCGCTACACGCCCCGAGTCATTGCCGTGGCTGTCGCTCGGGCTGACAGTCGCGGCGGTCTTCGCGGTGGGCGTGGCAGCCGGCACGGCGGCGCTGATCCCTGCCTTACGCGCCCCGCTGCTGCCGGCCCTGCGAGCGGAGTGACCTACACTTCCTCGGCGCGGCCGATGTCAGGCCTGTGTTTTTCCCAAGTCGTGGCGAAGGGCGCCTTCGAGGCGGGGATGCGAGAACTCGAAGCCGGCGGCCTGCAGCTTGGTCGGCACTGCGCGGGTGCCGGCCAGGAGCAGGGCTTGGCCCATTTCGCCGAAGAGCAGGCGGACGACGGGGGCGGGCAGAGGGAGAATCGTGGGGCGGTGCAGAACTCCGCCGAGGGTCTTGGTGAATTCACGATTCGTGACCGGGTTGGGCGACACAGCGTTCACCGGACCGGAGACGTCATCGGTGACTATGAGGTGGTGAACTGCGGCGACCAAGTCGTCGAGGGTGATCCAGCTCATGTATTGCCGGCCGCTGCCGACCACGCCGCCCAAACCGAGCTTGAACGGCGTCAGCATCTTGGCCAGCGCGCCGCCGACGGCGGAAAGCACCACGCCGATGCGCAGGTTGACCACGCGGATGCCCGCCTGTTTCGCCGGTTCGGTGGCGGCCTCCCACTGGCGACACACGTCGGCGAGGAAGCCGGTACCGGGCGGGCTGTCTTCGGTCAGGGTTTCGTCGCCGCGATCGCCGTAGTAGCCGATGGCCGAGGCGGCGATGAGGGTGCGTGGCGGCTTGGCGAGCTTGGCCAGTGTCTCGCTGAGCAGCCGCGTTCCCGCGACGCGGCTGGTGCGGATCGCGTCTTTGCGGGCCTGCGTCCAGCGCCCCGCGGCAATGCTCTCGCCCGCCAGGTGCACAACGCAATCAACTCCCTCTAGCGCGGCGGCGTCGATTCGACCCGTCGTGGGGTCCCAGGAGATCTCGTCAGCATCGGGGTCAGGTGGGCGGCGCACGACGCGCCTGACATGGTGGCCGCAGGCCGCTAGGAACGCGGCCAGTCGCGTGCCGATGAGTCCGGAACTGCCGGTGACGGCGATACGAAGCGACGCGGGTTTGGCGAGGCCATCTTCCGACATACGGTCGATCCGCGGTTGGTGAAACGTTCCTGACGTCGCACGCCCAGGAGCGGCGCGCGCAGTCGAGTGGGCCACCAACCCCTGGAAGGGGTGGGGCACCCGCCCGCCGCCGCAGCCGTGTTCCGCGTGTCAACGCGGCGGAATCTCGACCGGCATGATACAGATTCATGGGCCCGGCGAGGGTGAACGTGAGGTATAATGGAAGCGCTCACGAATCGGGGAGGTGACAGCGATTGCTGCCGGGCTGCCTTCCCCGGCGAGCGACGAGGCATTCGAACGGAGGGCTGACTCATGTTGACACGTGGGCGATTGTTTCTTGTGCTTGGCTCAGCGGCGTTGCTGTTGGCGACAAGCACTCTAGCAGACGGCAAGGACAGTGTGAGGCCGGGTGATCCGCAGGACGCGCGCGAGCCGAACGTCCAGCGACTGCACCGAGAGGTGCCTGACGATCCGCCGCTGCCGGCACCGGCGTGGCAACCGCTGTGGCCCCCGGCGCCACCGTTCGTCTTCGCGCGGGAGGGGTACTACAGCGTGCAGGTCAACGTGGACGAGTTCGGCGGGAATATTCCGGCCGACGCGGCCAACGAGCCGTCGATCGCGGTTGATCCGACCAACCCCAACCGAATGGCGATCGGTTGGCGCCAGTTCGACAATGTCGCGTCCAACTTCCGGCAGGCCGGGTGGGGGTACAGCCGCGATGCCGGGCGCAGTTGGACCTTCCCGGGCTCGCTGGATCCCGGCGTGTTCCGCAGCGACCCGGTGCTCGACGCCGACGCGGACGGGAACTTTTACTACTACAGCCTCCAACACCCGGACGATGAGTTCTTCTGTGACCTGTTCAAGTCGAGCGACGGTGGCGAGACGTGGGTGGGGCCGATCTACGCCTACGGCGGCGACAAGGCCTGGTTCGACATCGACATGACCGGCGGGATCGGACACGGCAACTTCTACGCCGCCTGGGACCATGCGGGCTGTTGCGGCGACAACTGGTTCACGCGCTCGACCGACGGCGGCGAGACGTTCGACTATCCGGCCCCAATTCCCGGGCGGCCGATCTGGGGTGTCACGACCGTGGGGCCGGACGGGGCCGTGTATGTCGCGGGACGCTACCGCTGGGACGAATCCAGGTTTCAGGTGGCCAAGTCCACCACCGTGCAAGATCCGAACGCACCGCTGGACTTCGATTTCGCCGTAGAGGTCGATCTCGGCGGGACGCTCCTTTACTACTTGCAGTACGGGCCCAACCCGGGCGGGCTGCTCGGGCAGGTGTGGATCGCGGCCGACCACTCGGACGGACCGACGCACGGCAACATCTATGTGCTCGCTTCGGTTGATCCGCCCGACAGCGATCCGCTGGACGTTCATTTCATCCGCAGCACTGACGGCGGGTTGAGCTGGAGCGCACCGGTCCGCGTCAACGATGACCCGCCCGGCACGGATGCCTGGCAATGGTTCGGCACGTTGGCGGTCGCCCCCAACGGCCGAATCGACGTGGTCTGGAACGACACGCGCAACAGCGGCGAGGACAACATCAGCGAGCTGTTCTACGCGCACTCCACCGACGCCGGCCTGACCTGGTCCGACAACGTTGTGCTCAGCGAGCCGTTCGACAGTTGGCTTGGCTGGCCGAACCAGGACAAGCTCGGCGACTACTACGACATGGTCTCGGACGAGGTCGGCGTGAACCTGGCCTACGCCGCCACGTTCAACGGCGAGCAGGACGTCTACTTCATGCGGATCGGCGATTTCGACTGCAATGGCAACGGCGTCCCCGACACCGACGACATCGACAGCGGCACGTCGCCGGACGTCAACGGCAACGGGATTCCCGACGAGTGCGAGTGCTTCGGCGACCTCGACGGCGATAACGATACCGACCAGGGCGATCTCGGCATCCTGTTGGCTGACTGGGGCTGCACCGGCGGGGATTGCCCCGGCGACCTCGATGGCGACGGGGATACAGATCAATCCGACCTGGGCGTGCTGCTGGCCGACTGGGGCTGCGACGCCGCGTCGTAGTATCAGCGGCCGCAACCGGCGGCGGAGCCGTGACCTGAAGCGCATCAAATCGGTACGGTTTGACGTGCCGGTTCGGGCGGCAAGCGCTTGACAAACGGCGGGAAAGCTCTATAAGGCAAGCAGGCGTGGAGGCGTCCGGCGTGGGACGCCCTGGTCGGAGCCCGCCGGGCGTTCGCCTTGTTTTGCAATGTGAGTTGAGCCACTCTGCAGGTGGCTTTTTTGAGGCAGCCCGATATGCACAACCATGCATATCGAGTCATTCGGCAGCGCGCCCCGCTCGCCGGGTTCACGCTGATCGAGCTGCTTGTTGTAGTCGCGTGCATCAGCGTGCTGACCGCGATGCTGCTGCCCGCGCTCGGCTCCGCCCGCGCGCGGGCCAAAGAGACGTGCTGTGCCGGGCGGCTGCAACAGTGGGGCCTGGCGTTTGCCTGCTACGCCAATGAGAACCGCGGAGTGTGGCCGCATTGCGACGGGCTCGACCGTGGGCCGCGCGCCCCCGACGACCCGCACATTACCCCGGAAGACCTGGCCGACTGGCACGGCTGGGTGGACGTGCTGCCGCCGCTGATCGGCTTCAAACCGTGGCGCGACTATCCACGTTACGAGCGGCCGGACCAGACGACGTTCTACCAGTGCGCGTTCGGGGAGCCGATCCCGGGTCGGGGGGTGTACAGCTACCATCCGGAGCGCGACGGGTATTTCAGCTACGCGATGAACTCCTGCCTGGAGTTGGATTTCAACGCATGGCCGCCGCCGGGGAACGCGGGCTACCCGATGCCCTCTTTTCTCGATATCGGGAAGATCATGTGGCCCGCGCAGGTGGTGCTGCTGTTTGATCAGTTGCTGGACCCGCGCAAAGGGTTCGATGGTGAGCGGGTGTACCGGGGGGCCGGCAAGTACTGCGGCAGTTACCCGAAGGCATTCGCGGCCCGGCATCGACGCGGGACCGGCAAGCTGGGTGGAAACATTTTGTACAGCGACGGCCATGTAGAGTGGCAGCCGAGCGTATGGAAGCCGGAGTGGGACCCCGACCTGGAAGTGCCGCCGCGGGACGACCGGAACTGGTACCCCTATCCGGCATGGGGAGGAAGCTGACCGGGTGCGCGCGGCCCGTTTGGAGGAACGGGGCCGGTTGCCGGTAAAGCAAGCGTGTACCCCTAGTCGGCAGAGGCTTACGGGCCGCGGGCGGTGGAGCACGCGGTTGGTTCAGGTGTGATCCGGTTGGAGAGGAGCACAGCGAATGTCCATCACGTCGAAGGCTGTCGCCGGCGCGGTGCTGATTGCCTTTCTCGCCGCGTTGGCGCCGGACGGGGCGGCGCAGCCGCTGACGATCTACGAGATTCAGTTCACCGAGAACGAGGACGGCAGCAGTGACTACGACGCTGAGGTGGTTGACTGCGCCGGCGGCATCTGTACCGGCAAATGGGGCGGGTTCGGACTTCCGCGCTTGATGCTGCAGGACCCCAACTACCCGGACGGTTGGGGCGGGATACAGGTCAAAGACTGGACCCCGGAGAGGGATCTGTACGACAACGTCGCGGTCGGCGATTGGGTGGCGTTTACCAACGTGGAGGTGTACGAGAAGGTCGGCACGACATTCCTGTATTTCCAGGAAGATCTCGTATCGGGATATACGATTGTCAGCCAGGGCAATCCGCTGCCGCCGTATTTGACGGTGGCCGTCAGCGACATTCCGGCTCCCCTCGAAGGCCCCCCGGGCGAGTGGTATGTCGAAAACCACGACGCCGAGCTGTATGAGTCGATACGGCTCGTCGTGCGCGACGTGACCGTGACCGAGATGGACCTCGGCAAGGCTGCCGACAACTACAACCTGCAAGACGCCGAGGGCGCCAACTGCTGGGCGGCGGACTACATGAACGAAGACGTCGGCGAGGACGGCTACCATCCGTCTGTGCAGGTCGGGCAGTACTTCTGCGCGCTCAGCGGCGTCTTCGAGCAGTACACCAACCTCTCCAACGGGTGGGACTATTACCAATTGGTCACGCTGACGTCGGCCGATCTATTCATCTGCGGCGACCTCAACCATGACGGCTGCGTGGATCACGCCGACCTGGGCATCCTGCTGGCCGACTGGGGTTGTACCGGCGGGGACTGCCCGGGTGACTGCGACGGCGACGGTGACACCGACCACGGCGACCTGGGCATCCTGCTGGGCCACTGGGGCGAGGGCTGCCCGTAGCGAGAAGCCGCCAATCGGTCACCAAGCGAATTAGCCAAGCCCGCGAGCAGATCGAGTTGAAGAGGCAGCAACTCGATACGGCCTGTAAGAAGGCCGAGAATGGGCCCGAAACCCAACGCACGCTCAGCGAGCAGGTGCGGAAGCGCTCGGCTGAGGGAGCGCCCCAGGCCGAGCTGCGGGACCTGTGGCTGAAGATCAGCGCACTTCAGAATGAGGACGAAACCAGGAATCAAGTGCGGGAAAGGGTCGAGGCGCTAGAACCCGTTCTCGCTCCATAACCTCTTGCAGTGGACGATCGACCACGGCACGAGAATCGTCGGTGGTGGTCAAGTTCATCATCAAGACATGCCCGCTGCAGCAGTGGACGGTGAAGCGTGCCGTGATGCGCCGGCTCAAGAATGGGTTCGACGAGCTGGGGATCGAGATCCCGTTCCCTCATCGGACAATCTTTCACCCGCATGAAGCCGGCCCTCCGCCGTCTTCCGGGGTTGAAAGCGGCGAGCAGCCGTCGGAAGCTCGGCTGTGAAGACCGAAAAAAGGTTGCCGAAACACGCCCTCGGACCGTATCATGAACGAATGAGCCGGACGCACCAGAAGTGCGGCCAGGGCAGTGTTAGAATGAGGCGTAGGGGGTGCCGTGCCACCAGCGACGCGCAGGAGGATTCCGACCATGCAGAAGAGATCGGCCATTGTCGTCACCGCGCTGTTCGCGGCGGGTATGTGCATCGGGCTGTCGGCGTGTGCCCACAGCGATCGATCCGGGCTCGCTGCCGCCAATCCTGCGGACGAGCCGGCCGAAGCGAGTAGCTGCCTGCCCGCCGACTATCACCCGGTCGACGTGCAGGCCAACACGTTCACCGCCAGCACGCAGGCCAACGCGGCCCTCGACATCGACGCCGACGGGAACGTGGTTGTCGTCTGGGACAGCCGCCGACAACAGCGGGGGAGCTACGGCGTATACGTGCGGCGGTTCGACCCGCTCGGGCGGCCGCTCAGCGAAGAGATTCCCGCTAACACCTACACCGCCAGTATGCAAGCAAGCCCGGCGGTCGCGGCCGGGGACGGCGGGTCGGTCTGGATCGTGTGGAACTCGTTCGGGCAGGACGGGGCCGGGTGGGGCATCGTCGCCCGGCGCTTCGAGCAAAGCCTCGCTTCGGCGAGCCCCGAGATCGGGGTCAACACTACACGCGATGGCGACCAGTCTGCTCCCGCTGTCGCGGTGAACGCCGCGGGTGACGCGCTGGTCGTCTGGACCGGCCAGGTGGGTCCGGGGCGCACGCGGGTTTTCGGACGCTTGCTCGATTGCAGCGGTCAGCCGAAAGGAGCGGAGTTCCGCGTCGGTTCCGCGGACGACGATTATCGCGATGGCCTGGCGACCGTCACCTTCTTGCCGGACCCGTCGGGCGTGACCGCAGGGCGATTCCTGGTCGCCTGGGCGCGAACTGATGCGGTCGGCAACTCGGTCGGCATCTTCGCGCAACAGTTCGACAGTGACGGTTCCGTGCTTGGAAGCGAGCTGGTGGTCAACGACCAGGACGGTCGCCAGCATATCGAGCCGGCGGTGGCAGCCGACGCGCGCGGTCGCTTTGTGGTCGCGTGGATGAGCTCGGACGAGGCGGGCTATTCGGTCCGCGCGCGCTGGTTCGACGAACAAGCCAGGCCGCTGGGCCCGTCGCTGCTGGTGGCCGGACCGGCCCCCGGGTACAAGAGCGGGGCGTCGGTGGCGATGTCCGCCGATGGGCACGCTGTGATCAGCTACAACAGCTTCAGCGGCGACGAGCTGCGCGACGACGTGTACGCGGTGATCTACGACCGCAGCCGCACCCGCCTGGGCACCCCCTTCCGCGTGAATCGGCATGCCAAGGAGCAGCAAGCGCTCGACGTCGCCAGCGGAGCGCGCCACGTGGCTTGGGGCGCTCGAGGCGAGCTCGCGTTTGCCTGGAGCGGCGACGCGCAGCTCGGTGATAGATCAGCGGCCAACCTCACGTTCCTGGTGCCCGCGCATCTGGAGCGCGAACTGGCCAACCGGGCGGCCCCGCAGCTTGTCACCAACACGGCTCCGCTCATCGCGGAGCCGCACCTGCCGCCGC
Organism: Planctomycetota bacterium; assembly: GCA_030616465.1. Taxonomy (GTDB): domain Bacteria; phylum Planctomycetota; class Phycisphaerae; order UBA1845; family Fen-1342; genus JAUWXH01. Next base: position 9,213 of record JAUWXH010000011.1, read on the forward strand.
TGTGGGATCCCAATTGGAAGCCGCTTCCGCCGCTGGTCGGCGTGCGCGGTGACGGACCGGACTTCGGCTTCGAGGCCGTGCCCTACACCGGTTGGACCCCGCCCGACCCGGAGATCGCCGTGGGCCAGAACCATATCGTGGTGATCGTCAACGGCGAGATCGCGTTCTTCACCAAGGACGGCACCAACATCTTCCGCGACGAGATCGAGGACTCCTTCGGTTTCTGGGGGGACCAGGGCGCCAACTACTTCGTCTTCGATCCGGAGGTCCATTACGACCCGCACGCCGATCGTTTTTGGGCCATGGCGTGTGAGCGGAGCGACAACAGTCGATCCATGTTCCTGCTGGCGGTGTCCGACGACGGCAACCCGGATGGCACCTGGTACAAGTGGCGGTTCGACGTGACGCCCTTGTCCGACAACGACATCGACTCGCCCAACATGGCTTTCGATGACGAGGCGGTCTACCTGACTGCTGACTTCTTCGGGCCCGACAAGTACCTGGTCTACATGCTCGACAAGGCCGCGCTGCTGAGTGGTGGGACGCCCGCGACCACTAGCCTGCTCATCATCGGTCAGCAGTCGTTCGGCATTCCGGTCACGTACGACGCGGACGCGCCGGCCCAGTACATGCTCGAGTCCACTGAGTACGACACGAACAACATCGTCCGCTTCCACGCCATTCGCGACCCCCTCGGTTCACCCTACCGCGTCACGTACGACTTGGGCGTCGAGCCCTACCGCTACCCGGGCCAACCCACGCAGAAGGGGACCAGCGTACGGCCGTACCTGTTTGAGCCGCGCTTCTGGAGCTGCCTATACCGCAACGGCTCGCTCTGGGCCGTGCATCACATTCGCCGAGTCGGCGGAAACGACGCCATCGCGCGCTGGTACGAGTTTGCCATGAACGGCTGGCCCGAGAGCGCCGACTCCCCGGCCATCGTCCAGTGGGGCGAGATCGACGCCGGCCCTGGCATACATGAGTTCTTCCCGAGCATCTTCGCCGACGATCAGGGCAACGCCGCGATCACCTTCGCACGTTCGAGCACAAACGAGTACATCGGCATGTGGCGTGCGGTCCGCCGGCACAATGACCCGCTCGGCGAGTTTCGCGAGCAGGTGCTCGTGAAGGCCAGCAGTTCACCCTATTATTACAGCCGCTGGGGCGACTTCAGCGGCACGCAGACCGATCCGGTCGATCCGTGCGTCTTCTGGGGCCATCACGAGTGGACCGACGCCGCCTATAGCTGGCGAACCTGGGTGGGCCGATACGAGAACTACAACGACGCCGACCTGAACCGCGACGGCAGCGTGGATCAGTCCGACCTGGGCATCCTGCTGGCCGACTGGGGCTGCACGTCGGATTGCGTCGGCGACATCGACGGCGACGACGATACCGATCAAAGCGACCTGGGCATCCTGCTGGCCAACTGGGGCGACACTTGCGAATGACCTGCGGGTAGCTCCAGACACACCAGAGCCGCCATTGCGAACGCCGCGGGAGCGATTCCCGCGGCGTTTTTTTCGTCCCGCTTCTGGGTCAATCGACGGCGCGTTCCCAGACACGGCCGGCGCGTGCCGGCGGGCCGAGGAATCTCGTAAGGGACACTTGGGATCGCCTACAGTTGCCATAGAGGCGCTGTCATGTATACGGCTGGTTTCAAGTCCCCCAGCCCGGTGGCTGCCGGGACCGACGACGAGGCGGAAAGGGGGTGAGTTGGGACACTTCGACCGGGACAAGGGGTTCTTGGAAAGGGAACGGTCCGACGGGGCGTGTCGGGCTCCTCAGCTTGATATAGTTATCGGACGCCCGCGCCTGGCCGAGCCCGAGTAAGCACATGTCGTCATGTATAGCTGAAACGATACGGGATCAAGCGACGCGCCAGTTGCCGCCTCTTTGTCAAGCGCGGCCGCGCTGCCATGAACCGGGCGGTTCTGAGGGGCCGCGTTGGGCGGCAGTGGCGTGCGGATCGGCCAATCGGCCATTTGTGGACGAGGTCGGGTCTGTGTCCCCAGCCCGCTGGGCGGACTCACCCGTCCCGACTCCAGCAAGAAAAAGGAGTGGACCAATGTGTGAAGGAAGACTAACAGTTGCCACTGTCGGGGTTTGCGCTGCCGTTTGCGCGGTGCTATTAAGCGCGGGTGCCGTCGCCGCGGAGAGCGACCTGCTCGTCGGGAGTCTCGCCACCAACAACGTGTTGCGCTACGACGGAGAGACCGGCGAATTCATTGGGGAATTCGTCACGAGTGGCAGCGGCGACCTTGATCACGCCACCGGGTTGCTCTACGGCCCGGATGGGAACCTGTATGCCAGCAGTACCAATACCAACACGGTGCCGCGCTATGACGGCCAGAGTGGCGAATTCATCGACGTGTTCGTGCAGCCCGGGACGCTGGACATGCCGGAGAAGATGCTCACCGGGCCGTTCGGCAACTTGCTGGTCACGAGTTGCATGACCAGCGCGGTCAACCGCTACGACGAGGTCACCGGTGAGTTCATCGACGAGTTCCCAGAGAGCTACACGCTCGACTGTCCGTTTGCGCTCACGTACGGTCCTGACGGCAACATCTACGTTACGACGGACCCCAACGAGATCCATCGTTTCAACCGCGAGACCGGTGAGTTCATCGATGTGTTTGTTGAGCAAGGCTCCGGCGGGCTGTGGTCGGGCGCCGACCTGACCTTCGGGCCGGACGGCAACCTATACGTCGCCAGCGCCTGGAACAGCAGAATCATCCGCTACGACGGCCAGACCGGTGAGTACATGGACACGTTTGTGCCGGAGGGCAGTGGCGGCCTCGGCATGCCGATCGGACTGACATTCGGGCCCGATGGAAACCTTTACGTAACCAGCCTGCTGACCGCCAACGTGCTGCGCTATGACGGCCAGACCGGGCAGTTCATCGACTCGTTCGTAAGCCCCGGTGCGGGCGGCCTGGACGGTCCCAGCGATCTGCTGTTCATGCCGGCGAGCGGGGTCCCGGGGGATGTCGATGGCGATGGCGACGTGGACCACGCGGATCTGGGGGCGTTGCTGCGGGCCTGGGATACGTGTCAGGGGGATGAGTACTACAACCCGGATGCCGATTTTGACGGCGACAATTGCGTCACGCACGCGGATCTGGGAATCCTGCTGGCCAACTGGGGTCGCGGTCGGACGGGTGGCTCTTCAGACAAGCGTCTTGTTCGATCGAAAGTCGTTGCTCCGCACGGTGTCGTCCCTGACGGCGCTGACTTCTGCGCGTTGCGACAGCTTTTGAGCAGCTACGGGAGCGCGGAGTAGCGAGATGCCCTAGGACGGGCTGGTAGGCGTGTCGTAGCGCTATGGCAGTGTGCTGGACCGTGCGGCGCAACAGGCTGTAAGGGCGGAGCTCCCGCTGAGCCCGGCTACGCCTGTTGGGACGGCGCCGCGTACGTGTCCATCAACTGCTCCTGTGTCCAGGGCTGTGGCGGTGGCCTCGCCGGTGAAGGTAACATCGGTGACGATCCGCTGGTCCGGCACGCCGATCGGGCCCGGCGGCGTCAGCGCTGGCGGCAACTTCCAGCTCTTCGCCACCATCCGTCAGCCGGACGCGAATGCGGTCGTGATGGCCGGCGCCGAGTTCCAGCTCACCGGCGGCCTCTGGCCCGCCTTCGCCTGCGTCGGCGACATCGACGGCGACGACGATACCGATCAGAGCGACCTGAGCATCCTGCTGGCGAACTACGGCGACACGTGTGAATAGCATCGGCGCAAATTGGCCTGCCTGGGTCGCCAGGCGCAACAGACCGTGGGAGTCTCCAAGAGGACCGGAGCGAGATAAGAGTCTCGGTTAAGCACGCAATTGGCGCGGGTCCGGTCGTTCGAGGCAGAAGTATCTTACCCTGGGCTGAATTACCCCTTGACAGGTCACTCTTGCCATGTTATACATCGCTTTCGTGGGCACGGTGGGTGCAACGGCCGGCGGGCATGGGTATGAGAAATCGTCGGTATGCCTAGGCCGGGCTGGAGGCGGCTAACCCCACCGCGGCAACCAGTACAACGGTAAGGACAGCGAACACCGCCGGCCAAGTTCCGCTCCTTCTGCCGAGCGCGGCTGCCGCGAATCCAGCGCGGCCGGGCCTGCGCGACACGTCCAGGCACACATCACGAGAAAGGAGAACGGAGATGAGAGCGACAAGATTCTTGATCTCAGTCATGGTTTTGGCCGGCATAGCCGCTCAGGATGCATTGAGCGAGCAAACGCCGATGGGCACCGCCTTCACCTACCAGGGGCGGCTCCAAGAGCACGGACATTCGGCTGACGGGTGGTACGACTTCTCTTTCACTCTGTACGACGCCGAGGAGGATGGGAACCAGGTAGGCAAGACGATCGAGCTCGACGATGAGCCGGTGGACAACGGGCTGTTCAGCGTGGTCCTGGATTTCGGCGAGAACGTGTTCACGGGAGATGCGCGCTGGCTGGAGGTTCACGTTCGCCCTGGAGACAGCGGCGGAGAGTACACTGTCCTCAGCCCACGCCAGGAGGTCACGCCAGCGCCGTACGCCCTCTTTGCGGCTGCTGCGCAAGGGGCGATTAGGGGGAGTGGGACGGCAGGTTACATCCCCGTGTTCACAGACACCCAAGAGATTGGCGATTCGCTGATCTTCCAGTCCGACGCCGGCAACATCGGCATAAACACCGACCAGCCCGCCGAGAAGCTGGACGTCGACGGCGCACTCAAGGCAACTGCCATTGACCTCAACGGGGACAAGCGCACC